>JAIXYA010000156.1 GCA_027490485.1 Comamonadaceae bacterium | reverse complement strand
GGTGCTTGTAAACTTAGGAAATCTTTTTTTTTTTTTTTTCGACCATGCGAAGTGACAATGAAATCACCCAAGCTGCCAGCCTCCAACGAATCCCCGAGTTGGTCAAGCAGCATATGCACATTGCCGATGACCATTTGTACGCCTATGGTCACCACAAAGCCAAGCTGTCCTTAAAGCACATCGCTGGTTTGCCAGCCAAAACTGACAGCAAACTCATTTTGGTGACTGCCATTTCCCCCACGCCTGCTGGCGAGGGCAAAACCACCACCACTGTGGGTTTGGGCGACGCCTTGTGCAAGATTGGCAAGAAGAGCCTGATTTGCCTGCGTGAACCTTCCTTGGGCCCTGTGTTTGGCATGAAGGGGGGCGCAACCGGTGGAGGCATGGCGCAAGTCGTCCCCATGGAAGACATCAACTTGCATTTCACCGGTGACTTTGGTGCGATTGCTTTGGCGCACAACCTCTTGTCGGCCATGCTCGACAACCATATTCACCACGGCAACACCCTCAAGATCGACACCCGCCGCATCGTTTGGAAGCGGGTGATGGACATGAACGACCGCGCTTTGCGCCAAATGGTGGTCGGCTTGGGTGGCACTGCCAACAGCGTGCCACGCGAAGACGGCTTTGACATCGTGGTGGCGTCTGAAGTGATGGCGATTTTTTGTTTGGCCACCAGTTTGGCCGACCTGAAGACCCGCTTGGGACGCATCGTGGTGGCCTACAACACCGAAGGCGCTCCCGTGCTTGCCAGCGATTTGCAAGCCCATGGCGCGATGGCCGCTTTGCTCAAAGACGCTTTGGCCCCCAACATCGCGCAAACCTTGGAAAACAATTTGGCCTTCATCCACGGCGGACCCTTTGCCAACATTGCCCACGGTTGCAATTCGGTGATTGCCACGGCCACCGCCATGAAATTGGCCGACTATGTGGTTACCGAGGCCGGTTTTGGTGCCGACTTGGGTGCTGAAAAATTCATCGACATCAAATGCCGTAAAGCCGATATGAAACCCTCGGCGGTGGTGCTGGTGGCCACGGTGCGGGCTTTGAAATACCACGGCGGCGTGGGCGTGAAGGAGCTGGGCACCGAAAACCTAGATGCCTTGAAAAAAGGCATGGTTAACCTTGAGCGCCACTTGGGCAACATCAAAAACCACTATGGCTTGCCTTGTGTGGTGGCTATCAACCACCGCACCGAAGACACCCCAGCCGAAATCAGCTTGCTGGAAAAAGCCTGCGCCGCCTATGGCGCACAGGTGGTGGTGGCCAAGCACTGGGCCGAGGGTGGCGCGGGTGCAGTCAACTTGGCAAATGCGGTGGTGGCTTTGTGCGAACAGCCCAACCAGTTTCAGTTTGTCTACCCTGAAACCGCTACGCTGTGGGAAAAGGCGCAAACCGTCGCGCAAAAAATTTACGGCGCACAAGGCATTTCTGCTGACGCCAAAATCCGTGGGCAAATCGACAAACTGCAAGAGCAAGGTTATGGCCACTACCCCATTTGCATCGCCAAAACCCAGTACTCGTTTTCCACCGATCCCAAGCTCTTGGGTGCGCCTTCGGGCCACACCATGAACATCCGCGAAGTGCGTTTGGCCGCAGGCGCGGAGTTTGTCGTGATGGTCTGTGGTGACGTGATGACCATGCCAGGTCTGCCCAAAGTACCCTCTGCCCATGCCATCGATGTGGACGCGCAAGGCAATATCGTCGGTTTGTTCTGATTTTTTATTCAAAGGCTGTTATGCGTAAATCAAGCTGGGTGTTTTCTTCGGTGGCGCTTGCCGCTGTGTGCAGCGCAGCGCTGTTGGTGGGTACATCTGCAGGTGCAGCCAGCGATGACCAAGCCTTGCTCGACAAGGCCAAGTCCTTGTTCAAGCCTTTGCCTGAAAGCCCCGCGCTGGAAAACACAGCGCTGACACCTGAGCGTGTGGCGCTTGGCAAAGCCTTGTTCTATGAAACACGCGTATCCAGCGACGGTCGTCAAGGTTGCGTGAGTTGCCACAACCCTGCTTACTATGGCGCAGACAGCTTGCCCTTGTCCTTAGGCATTTTTGGTAAGGTGTTACCTCGCAATGCGCACACGGTGTTCAACACCTCTTTGTTGATGGCCCAGCACTACGGCGGCAACCGTGCCACGGTGGAAGAGCAAGCCGTCAAAGCCCTGACCAGTCCCGTGGCCTATGGCAATACCAGCTTCGAACAAGTCGAGAAAAAACTGGCGACCTTGGGCTACCAGCCTTGGTTTGACAAAGCTTTCCCAGGCGAAGCCAAAGCGTTGAGTGTGGAGAACTGGGGCAAAGCCATTGGGGCGTTTGAGCGTACCTTGCTCACCCCCGCGCCGTTTGACCGTTACTTGAAAGGCGATACCAAAGCCCTGAGCGCCCAAGCCAAGCAAGGTTTGAAAACCTTTATCGAAACTGGTTGCGCGGGTTGCCACAACGGCGTGACTGTTGGCGGACAAAGCTACCAAAAATTTGGTATCACCCAAGACTACTGGCTGGTCACGGGCAGCACCGAAAAAGAAGCTTTCAAAGGCTATGACAAAGGCCGCTTCCAAGACACCAAGAACGAGGCGGATGCCTTCATGTTCAAAGTTCCTCAGTTACGCAATGTGGCGATGACCCCACCTTACTTTCACGACGGCACAGCCGCGACTTTGCCCCAAGCGGTACGCATCATGGCGCAATTGCAACTGGGCAAACAACTCAGCGACACGCAAGTGGCTGACATCGTCAGCTTTTTGGAAAGCTTGACGGGCGAGGTGCCAGCAGATTTCGCCAAAGCGCCCAGCTTGCCAGTGGCCTCACACTGACACCCTTGTTCGCCAAAGCCAATATGCGACGCTTGCTGAGAACAGTGTTTTGCATGGCTTTGGTGCTGGTGCAAGGCGGCGCGAATGCCGCTTGGACCTATATGGGTCATATGGATGGCCACGCCGTCTTGATTGACCGAACCTCGATTCAATTCAAAGGCCGCAATGCCTTGGTGTGGATGCTGACCAACTACAGCAGCGTCACTGCCAACCAGCTTTTGTCGGCGACCACCTATTTAGAGTTTGATTGCGATAAAAACAAAGTCAGGTACTTGCAGTTCTATGGCTACGAAGGACAAATGCAAAGCGGCGCACGTTTGATCAGCAAAACCCAATCGAGTGTGTTTGTGCCTGTGGAATTTGGCACCTTGATGAAAAGCTTTCAGCAAATTGCCTGCACCAGAGGCCCCTTCTTCAGGCAAGAAGGTGTGCTTAACAAACCGCCAAAGTAACCTCAGCCAAGCCTGGCATTTCAAAGCGAAGAGTTTGCCCAGCCAGTGGAAACTGCGACGCCACCCAGCTGCCTGTGGTGACCCAGTCGCCTGCTTTGAAGCGTCGACCGCGCCTGCGCAAATGGTTGGCGATCCACGCCATGGCGATCAAAGGGTGGCCCATCACATCACCACAATGGCCGTGGCCAATGGCTTGCTTGTTGATATAGGCGGTGGCTTGGCTTGGCCACAGCCTGTCAAAGTCCTTGGCTGCAATGGCTGACCCCAAAACCACGCCGTGGTTCCAAGCGTTCTCGGCCACCAAGCTGAAAAAGCCTTGTTTCAGCAGGGTGTAGTCGGCAAAGCGGTCATCCGCGATTTCAAGAGACGGGTAAGCGCAGTCCAGGTAGGGCAAGATGCTGTGCTGATCCCAATCGTCATCCCGTTCGGGCAGGTCTTGGCCAAATTGCAGGGCCAACTCAAACTCCACAATCAGGTGCTGGAACTGTGCGGCCTGCACCTGTTGACAGTTACTAAAAACGGTGTCAGCCAGCACGCAACCCGAGATGGCATCGTCAAAACCGACAAAGGCCCGCATGGCAGGCGTGGTGATGGCAATTTTGTAGCCGCCCACCTGGGTATGCCGTTGCACGGCTTTCAGTTGAACAAATGCGTCTTGGCTGACATAGGCATCCACTAGATTTGGGATGGCAAACGGGCTGGCCAAGGGATGAAAAGGTTCACGGCCATTTTGCTGTCGAAGCAATTCGGCCGCCGTTGCTTGAGCGCCAACCCAGTCCTGAGAAGTTTCGGTTTTCATGTCGCCAGTGTGGCACAGACTGGGCTTTGCAGCCCCAGGGCTTGAGTAACATGCGCCCCATGCAATTCATCGAAACCGCGTTGCTGCGTATAGGCTACAAAGAATGGAACCCCGAGGGGCAGCACACCATCGTGTTGGCACATGGCTGGCCCGACAGTCCGCGCTGCTGGCATGAGGTGGTGCCGCACTTGGTGCAAGCCGGTTACCGCGTCATCGCACCGGCTTTGCGCGGTTTTTTGCCCACCACGTTTTTGCATGAAGACACGCCACGCACAGGGCAGCTTTCTAGCCTTGGCCGTGACATGGTGGAATTTGTTCAGGCCTTGGGGCTTGAAAAACCTGTCTTGGTCGGACACGACTGGGGGGCGAGGGCGGTGGCCAATGCCTGCGGTTTACAGCCAGGCATTGCCAGCCACATGGTGTTGGTATCGGTGGGCTACGGCACCAACGACCCCACGCAAGACTTGAGCATGGAACAAACCCAGCTTTACTGGTACCACTGGTTCATGGCCACCGCTCGAGGTGAGCGCTATGTACGCGCCAACGCCAAAGCGTTTTCGCAACGCATGTGGGACACCTGGGCACCCAAGGGTTGGTATTTGCCCAATGAGTTTGAGCAAACCGCCATGGCGTTCAACAACCCCGATTGGCCTGAGGTGACTTTGCACTCTTACCAACACCGTTGGGGCCATGCGCCCAGCGACCCTTATTACGACGCCGATGAAGCCAAGCTCCACCCAGCGCCGGTGTTGAATGTGCCGACCTTGATGTTGCACGGCGAAGTCGATGGGGTGAGTTTGCCCGCCACCTCGGCCAACCGCGAGAAGTTTTTCAGCGGGCCTTACCAACGCCAGTTGTTGCCTGGTGTGGGGCATTTCCCTCAGCGTGAAGCACCCGCCAAAGTGGCACAGGCTATCTTGGGGTTTTTAAACGCCAATATTCAATAGTTGTTTGTTGGAGGGGTATAGCCTTTGCATAGCGCAAGCAACTCAGCCAATGAGTTGACTTGCATCTTTGACAGAATTTGGCCACGGTATTTCTTGATGGTGTCGGCCATCAAGCCTTTTGCGGACGCAATGTATTTGTTGCCGTGTCCCAATAGCATCAATGACAGGATACTTTGCTCTCTGGGGTTCAAACCTTTATGTAGCGAGTCCACCAGAAGCAAGCGCTTTTGGTCCTCATGGCGTTCAGCGTCTTGTTTTAAACCTTTGTCGATAGCTTGGATTAACTGTGAGTGGGGAAAAGGTTTCCATAAAAATTCAATGGCACCATACTTCATTGCATCAATGATTTCTTGACTCTGACTTTCGCCGCTCATATATATGATGGGTAAGACCCAATCTTTCTCAAGCAATGCTTTGTGCAAATCCAAGCCAGACATTTGTGGCATCCGCATATCCATAACCAAGACAGCGGGTGAGTGGCGTCTGGCCTTTTGCAAAAAAGATACCGCACTGTCAAAGTTGCTAACTTCATATCCAAGATGCTTCAACATAAACTCCAAGTTCATGCGAAGGTCGTCATCATCTTCAACTAAAAAAACAAGTCCTTTGGATGTCATGTTTCTCTCTATGGCGTAACTGGTTGAATATCTGAAAATTTCTTGATTCGACCTTTAATAATATTTTGTTATTTTAATGTCATTTTTGATGATATTACTTAGAAATATCCCTATTGGGGGATATTCAAATAACGCGATTTAAGTGATATTCAAGTCTACTTTTTTATAGTTGTTAGGCATTGCTATGACACTTATTCCATCAGAACCGGTTAAAGGGATGGAGGCTGGTCGTTTGCTTCAAGAGGCTCGGATACAAAAAGGCCTGACCCTTGAAGCAATGTGCAAGCTCTTGGGAATGAGTCAACTTCGAATTCAAGCCATTGAAGAGGGTGATGTCAATTATTTCAAAAAAAGCACATCAACACTGATTTGGCATGCGCGTATATATGCCAAGAAGATCGGTGTTCATATCCCAGAGTTCGTATGCAATGGCATAAAGCTTGATTCAGCCTCCTCCTCTTACGCCTCACCAAAGATTCCTGCTTTTCTTTTGAAATCACCATCGCAATCAGAAACTGACGCTACAGCTTATGAAAGAAGATAGCCATCAAGCCAGTGATTGTTAAATGATGTTTTTCAAGTATTTGACTCAGTGGTATTCAACAGACCTTGCAATAGATCTGGGAACAGCAAATACATTGATATACGCAAAGGGCCTTGGTGTTGTACTCAATGAGCCATCTGTCGTCGCGATACAGCATGTGGCAGGAATTCGCGGTAAAAAAAATGTAATTGCAGTAGGTCGAGAAGCCAAATCCATGCTTGGTCGAGTACCGTACAGCATTGAAGCAATCAGACCCATGAAAGACGGGGTGATTGCAGATTTCACCATCACTGAGCAAATGCTCAAGCACTTTATTCGCTCTATTCACGCTAAAACTTTTTTAAGACCCAGTCCAAGAATCATTATTTGCGTCCCCTGCGGGTCTACGCAAGTTGAGCGAAGAGCAATTCGTGAGTCGGCATTGGCAGCGGGTGCATCCGCGGTGTACTTGATTGAAGAGCCTATGGCCGCCGCCATTGGCGCGGGTTTGCCAGTGGCAGATGCGTGTGGTTCAATGGTGGTGGATATTGGTGGTGGCACCACTGAAGTTGGAATCATTTCATTGGGTGGCATGGTTTACAAAGGAAGTGTTCGCATTGGTGGCGATAAATTTGACGAGGCTATCGTGAACTACATTCGTCGCAGCTATGGCATGTTGATCGGCGACCAAACCGCAGAAATCTTGAAAAAACAAATCGGTGCTGCTTACCCCAGTGCAGAATACAAAGAGATGGAGGTCACTGGTCGAAACTTAGCGCAAGGTATTCCACAATCTTTTACGGTGTCGACCACAGAGATATTGGAAGCACTCAATGAACCCCTGAATGGCCTTGTAACAGCCATCAAGATTGCGCTGGAGAACACACCACCAGAGCTTAGTTCTGATATTGCCGACCGCGGAATCGTTCTCACTGGTGGGGGAGCGCTGTTGAAAGATTTAGATAAGATGATTTCCGAAGAAACAGGCATACCTGTGATACTGGCTGAGGAGCCGCTGACATGTGTTGTCAGAGGTTGTGGAATGGCTCTCGAACGCTTGGAAAATTTAGCGAGCATATTTTCATCGGAATAAATCATACTGATAACTGCTAACTATGCATCTGGATACCCAGACCACCATCTTTATGATTTGCTTCGTGTATCTGATATTGCACGGCGCAATTTGGCTTGCTTTGCAAGAGTACAGAAGCTATCAAGTCAAGCTTTGGTGTGCAGCGGGCATGTTCAGCGGAATGGCTGTGGTCTTGTTGGCTATGCGGGGCCAAGTATCTGATTTTTTGTTTTTCTATGTAGCCCAATTATTGATGCTGATCGGTAACTGGGGACGCATGGTGGCTTTGCGTATGTATTTGCTACCCGAGCCTCAGCATAGTGTCTATAGGGCATACAACCTGATCAATGTTGGCTATTTCATAGTGTTTGTTTACTTGATTTACTTTCAACAAGCTGAATGGGAAGCTTTGATTCTTTTCAATGCCTTTTACGCGGTGCTGTGTTTTGACTATTTCCGCATCGGTCTGAAACTTCATCGCTTGCGCGAATCGTTGGGTGCCAAATTGCTCATGGGGGGCGGCTTGATTTTGAGCAGCACTTTGGCTATTCGTGCATTTGGCGTGACCTTAGCAGGCACGATTGATGACATCTATGAGCCCAGTTGGCACCAAGCTTTGATGGTGGTGGGGCAGTTCATGGCCATCACGCTTTGCAATATTGCATTTCTTCGCATATTTCTTGAGATTGCTGAGCAAAAGAAAATGGCTGTAGCCAATGAATTGACCTTGACCAATGAGCGGGCAGATGTCATGCATCGCAACAGTGTCAATCTCAAAAAACTATTAGAAGAACGTGAAGAGATCATTCGACAACTGACCGTTTTTAACAAAACTGCAGGTATGGGCGCCTTGGTGGCCAGTCTGGCGCATGAGCTAACGCAACCTTTGGCTGTGATTCAAATCAACACCGACATGATTGGATTGGTCTTGAATGACCATGATGCCAAGTTAAATCAAGATACGAATATTGACAAAGCATTGACAGGGTTGCGCAAAGCAAACCAACGAGCAGTCACCATCATTTCAACTTTGCGCAATATGTTTGGCAATGGCCGTAAGTCAATTTCAATTTTTGACTTTAATAGCCTCGTTCAAGATGTATTGCTACTTTGCCAACCTACTTTGCAGCGTCATTCCATTGATCTGCAAGTCAATTTGGATCCACAAACGTTGCGTATGACAGGCGATAAATCACAAATGCAACAAGTGATTTTGAATCTGATGACTAATGCAAGCGAGGCATTTCCCGCGTCATTTCAAGGTGTCAAACGTATTTCTGTGCAAACACAAATGGTGAATAGTCACATCGTTTTGACAGTGGCAGACAACGGCATGGGTATTGATCCTGAGATCGAAACGATGGTCTTTGAATTGTTGCGTACCAACAAAGACACGGGTATGGGCATTGGGCTATGGCTTTCCAAGGCTATCGTCGAGTCACATCAAGGAAAAATCAACTTCACCACAGCGTTGACTCGAGGTACCACCTTTCGTGTGGAATTGCCCAATAATTCTGAGAAAAATTTTTTCTAGTTGGCGCTTCGACTTGAGGGACCTACAGATTAACTGAACCATCAGGGGTCTTGTAACCACTGGCAAATCGGTCGCCACTGCAGCAAGTCTTTTTCCACTTTGCTGGGGGTGATGTCAAACATGCTCAAGCCGTGCGCAGCCAAATGCAAATAGTGCTGGGTGTCGCGCAAATAGCCCACGATGGGAAGTTCCAGTGTGTCCATGAACTGGCGCAGTTTGCTGGCGGCCAACGTGCGCTCATCCACCCGCATGCCGACCACACCTACTTTGGAGCGGCTGTGGCGTGTGATTTCACGCAGTTTTGTCAGGAATGTTTGCGCCGCGTACATGTCGAAAATACTGGGCATGATGGGCACCATGATTTTGTCAGCACGTCCCAACACCTCTTTGAAGCGCCAGCCATCCAAGCCACCCGGTGTGTCAATCACCACATGGGTGGTGCCTTTGGGCGGCTTGGCGGTCAGCACCAAGTCGGCTTGCAATTCCCAAGTGGTGATGCGAGGCACGGTATCGGGACGCAGACTCAGCCACAAGCGCGAAGACTGCTGAATATCAGCATCGCCGAGCATGACCGCATGGCCCTGCGAAGCAAGGAAGCCCGCAACATTGGTCGATAAAGTGGATTTGCCAGCCCCACCTTTGGGGTTGGCGATGACTATCACCGGCATATCAAGAAATCTCCCAGCCCCTGTCGCTGTTGCAGTAGGTCAAGGCTTGGTTGTACAAAGCGGTGCCACCGGTGCGTCCTGCGGCAACCAAGAAATGGTTTTGCAGCGGCATCATATCGTTGGAGCGGGCACAATCAAAACCATTGTTTTTGGCACCGTTGAAATACAACACCACCCGACCATTGGCTTTGACGCTGCGTTGCCGAGCGGTGAGATAACCCACGGCGCAAGCACCCGAGCAAAGCTGGCCTTCGGTGACCACGGCCTCAGCGCCATAGCGAGCCAAAATTTGACCCAACTCGATGCCCAAAATAGGCTTGCCGCCATTGGAGTTGAGGTAGACCTGTGGCGGCACACGTTGGCCTTGGCGGTTGATGCATTGCGACAAATTGTGCATATGCGCTTGCAAACTTTGCAGGCTGGCCGGGTCGATGGTGCCAGACAGTTCCACGATGTCCATGCGGCCTCTGGCGCAGCTTTCGTGGCGAAGCAGGCTGTGACGCGTCTCAAAAGTTTGGCCTTGGGTGGAGCCCAGCACAGTGAGTTTGTGTTGGGGAAAACCAAAGCTGTTGGAACCCAAAATCACCTGATGGGGGCTGGGTGCCAAAGGTGAGGCTACCGGCCCGTTGACGGCGCAGGCCACCAAACCAAGCAAAAACAGGGCGGGCCAAAGGGTTAGTAGTCTTTTCATGCAGCAATCCTGATCGGAAATATCCGTGATGGGGGTGTTCTATTCTCGGAATTTGCAGGCAAAACTTGAGTCAAGCTGAGTATTTGCATCATTTTGTTGCAAAGGTATGGTTGAACCCTTGATTCTTTAGGGTTATTAAATCCAGAGAGAGGGGTTTTTAGAATGCCTTAAAACCTTTTCAGTCAACCTTTCAGGGAACCCCATGAAAAAAATCCTAGCAGCAGTGTGTTTATTGGCCAGTTTCTCTGCCACAGCGGAATGGGTCTTGGTTTCTGAAAACGAATACGGCACAGGCTTGTTTGTCGACCCCAACATCAAGAAAAATGCCAATTTACGCATGTTTTGGCATATCCAAAACCTCAAGCAAGCCGACAGCCAAGGCGATATGTCTTACCGCGGTGTTTGGCAATACGACTGCCAAGAAAGCCGCCAACGCAATATGCAGGTGGCCGCTTACCCTGGCCCCATGGCCACGGGTCAAAAGTCGGAAGAAGCTTATCAACCCAGTGACTGGATGCCCATTGGCAGCGACCCTAGCAGCCAAGCCATGTACAAATACATTTGCAGTCTGTAAAGACTGAGGCTCACTGAAAGGCGTCTACTGCCTAAGGGTTGAAACTCAGTGCACCACCATCAAGGTGAAGGGGAAGACATAGGCTTGCAGGGTCACCAAGATGCCAACCAAGCAGGCCAAGGCGATGGAATGGAAAAACACATAGCGCAGGATGTCGCCTTCGTGGTTGAACCATCGCGTAGCGGTGGAGGCCACCACAATGGATTGCGCGTCAATCATCTTGCCCATCACGCCGCCTGAGCTGTTGGCCGCACCCATGAGGTTGGGCGACAAGCCCAGCTGCTCGGCAGCGACTTTTTGCATACCGCCAAACAGCACATTGGAAGCCGTGTCAGAGCCGGTGAGCGCCACTCCCAACCAGCCCATCAAAGTGCCAAAGAAGGGATAGAAGACGCCGGTATTGGCAAAGGCCAGACCTAAGGTGGTGTCGGTGCCGGAGTAACGGGTCAGGTAGCCCAGCGCCAACATCAAGACAATGGTCAGCAAGGAATAACGAACCAGCCACAAGGTAGAGAAGAAAATACGAACCAAATTAAGCGGGTTGTATTTCATCACCAAGCCACCCACGATGGCCGACAGCAAAATGCCGGTTCCTGTGGAAGACAGCAGATTGAGGGTGTAAATGGCACTTTCGGTTTTAGGCACAGGCACCACCGGCGGCATTTTTTCAATCAGGTTGTGCAAACCATCCATGAGAAATTGCGGTGCGAACAAACTGTTGAGATAGGCTTTGACTGGGGGCAGTCCCCAAATAAAGATAAAGACGGTGAGGATGGCCCAAGGCGTCCAAGCGCGGATGATGGCGTCACGCGAATGAACCGTGACAGCACGTGGTGCTTGCGCTTCGCCGCCTGTGGTTTCATGGCCTTTCAATGAAACCGAGGTCCAAATGGTTTTGGGCTGCCAGTAGCGCAAGAATGTGACCAAACTGGCCATGCTCACAACGGCGGCGATGATGTCGACCAATTCAGGGCCAATGTAGTTGGACACCAAGAATTGCATGATGGCAAAGCTGGCACCCGTGACCAAAATAGCGGGCCAAATATCCCACATGGCACGTCGTCCTGCAAAGGCCCAAATCAGCCAAAACGGCACCAACAATGAGAAGAAAGGCAATTGGCGACCGACCATCATGGATACTTCCATGGCGTCGTAGCCATGCACTTTGGCCAAGGTGATGATGGGGGTGCCCAAAGCACCAAAGGCCACAGGTGCGGTATTGGCAATCAGCGACAAGCCTGAGGCGGCCAAGGGGGAGAAGCCCAAGCCAATCAAGATGGCGGCGGTCACCGCCACTGGGGTACCAAAACCGGCTGCACCTTCAAAGAAAGCGCCAAACGCAAAAGCAATCAGCAGCAACTGCAAGCGACGGTCTTCGGTGATGCCGGCAATCGAGTCTTGCAACACCTTGAAGCTGCCGTTTTGTTCGGTCAGTTGGTGCAAAAAGATGATGTTGAGCACAATCCAGCCAATGGGTAGCAAGCCATTCAGGCCGCCATAAAGCGCTGCACTGGCTGCCATTTCGCTGGGCATGCCATAAACAGCTATCGCAATCACCACCGCTGCAAGCAAGCCCGCACCTGCGGCGATATGCGCCTTCATGTGCAAAAAGCCCAAGCCGACCAACATCACCACCACAGGCACGGCTGCCAACATAGTAGACAACAACATATTGCCTAAGGGATCATAAATTTGTTGCCAAACCATGGGGTAGTCTCCGATACAAGTAAACCAAAAATTATAGGAAGATACGCACAAGGGTTTTCCCTCTCATTACGCTTTGGAGACAAGCATGATCGAACGCACACTTTTCAGCCCTGAGCATCAGGCTTTTCGCGACAGCTTTCGCCGTTTCATGGCTGCTGAAATCGCACCCCACCATGCAGCTTGGGAAGAGCAGGGTTTTGTTGACAAGCAGGTGTGGGCCAAAGCGGGGGCCTTGGGTTTTTTGTGCATGACCCAGCCTGAGGCCTATGGTGGCTTTGATGCCGACAAGCTGTATTCCATCATCCAAATGGAAGAACTCAGCGCCGCGGGGTTCAGCGGCATAGGCTACGGCTTGCACACCGAAATCGTGGCGCCCTATTTGCAGCATTACGGCACCGAGGCGCAAAAGCAGCGTTACTTACCCGCCATGGCGCGTGGCGACATGGTCGGCGCCATTGCAATGACCGAACCGGCTGCGGGCAGCGATTTGCAAGGAATCAAATCCACAGCCATGGTGCAGGCGAATGGCTCCTTTGTGCTCAACGGCAGCAAAACCTACATCACCAACGGGTGGCATTCCGATTTGGTCATCGTGGTTGCCAAAACCAACCCCGCTGCAGGGGCCAAGGGAACCAGCCTATTTTTGCTAGAGGCAGGTACTCCCGGTTTCACCAAAGGCAAGCCTTTGAAAAAGCTGGGGCTCAAAGCCCAAGATACCTGCGAGCTGTTTTTCGACAATGTGCGTTTGCCCGCCGAGGCTTTGCTGGGTGGCTCGGACATGCTCAACAAAGGCTTTATCTGTTTAATGGAGCAACTGCCATGGGAGCGTTTGCAAATCGCCATTGGCGCGGTGGCCGCATCCCAAGCAGCCATTGGCTGGACCGTGGACTTTGTCAAGCAACGCCAAGTGTTTGGCCAAGCGGTGGCCGCGTTTCAGCACACCCGCTTTACCTTGGCCGAGTTACAAACCGAGGTGCAAATCGCGCAGGTGTTTGTGGACAAATGCACCGAACTGCTGCTGCTTGATAAGCTGGACACGGCCACCGCCAGCATGGCCAAGTACTGGTGTACCGATTTGCAATGTAAGGTGATGGACGCTTGTGTGCAACTGCACGGCGGTAGCGGTTTTATGTGGGAATACCCCATTACCCGCGCTTATGCCGATGCACGGGTGCAGCGCATTTATGGCGGCACCAACGAGATCATGAAAGAGGTGATTACACGCGGCATGGGGTTGGGTGCTAAGTAGCGGCGTCATTGCGAGGAGCGCAGGCCGAAGCAAACTTTCGTCATTGCGAAGCCCGCAGGGCTGAAGCAATCGGCCCGTGGCGCAGGCTCGGCCTCGCAATGACGGGCTTAGCTGATGACGAGTTGGTGAAAACCAAACTCGCCCGTCTTGCGGTCAGCGTAAAACGCCTTCAAGGTTTCGCGTACCGTGCGAAACGCCAAGTCGTCCCAAGGAATATCGGCTTCTTCAAACAGCTTGGCTTCCATAGTT
>JAIXYA010000201.1 GCA_027490485.1 Comamonadaceae bacterium | reverse complement strand
CTTTGAAGTCCAGCTCTTCGGCTTTGTAATTGGGTGTGTCCGCGTTGGCGATATTGCGCGCCAAGACTTCCATGCGCTGACTGCGAACGCCCAAAGCACGCTCGTGGATGCCAAATGCGTTGTTTAATAAATCCATCATCCCCTCCGTGCCTTGTTGAATTCGCCGTTTTCACGACGCTTGGGTTGAAAAACACAAAAACTCAGACTGACCTTGCAAGTTATGTGCCACACCAAGCTGAGTACTTATCGTTGCGATTCGGGCCTGCCAAGCGGCAAAGCCTGTCCAAAGTGCCGACACCGCGGCAAGGTTTTGCCGCTTCATCGCAAATAGTCCTGGTTCAAGTAAGCGCCTACCCTCAGCACCTGAGCACGCTGCTCGTTGTTGACCACTTGCACCGGCGGGCTGCTGCGGGTCAGGGTTTGCGCCAGTTTTTGGGCCTGCGCTTTGGCAGCCTCATACAAACCAAGACGCTCATTGGCGTGCTGGTGCAAGCCTTGAACAATCGAGTTGCGGGTGATGAAGGTATTGGGGTCGCGGTTGACATACAGCTTTTTCGCCTGAGTACCTGCAATATTCAAATCCGCGTTGGGCGACTTTTCACGCCTGGCGGCCGGTGTGAGCACGGTTAAATACAAATCATCCAAATTGGTGGGACCCATGGACTTCAAGCCATTTTGGTCAAAGTACTTCTCCACCATATCTAATTGCTGCAACACACTGTGGTTCAAAATCGCTTTGGGGTTGCTGGCAAAACCGGCGGTGGCGGCACCTCGGTCAGGTCCATCACAGAACTGGATGATGCCGTGACAACGGTTGTTAGTGGCCTTGGGGTTCATGCCGTCGCTCTCCATCAAGGTCAGGCGGGCAAAGTCGTCTGGCGCAAATTGGTAGTGACGCGCCATGCCCAATATCTTTTGGTAAACCTGCTGCTTTTCTTCAGCGGGTATATAGCCCTTCTCAACCGCACGGTCCAAGGTTTTTTGCAAAATTGGGTTCTGACCTGGCAATACAGGGAAGTTAGTGCTTGCCTGCAAGCGCTTGCTTTGCAAAGCCTGTTGGGTCGAAAGATTGGGCGCAGCCTGTTGGGGTTGGGTCAAGGCACTCAGATTCAGGCGCTGGCCTGGGTAGATGCGGTCGGGGTTGCTGATGCCATTGGCTCGGGCCACATCCTGCGAGAGTCGCAAAGCTTCGCTGTTGCTAACAGGTCGGCCCAGTTCAGCCAAATGGTCTTTGACGATGCTGCTCAAGGTGTCACCGCTTTGAACTGCCACACTTTTGACCTGCGGGTTCAAAATGGTCGATGAATTGACACCCGACCTTTGTTGTAATTGTGACAAGGTTTGCGCAAAACCCACCCTGCCCGGCAACGCCAAGCTGGTGCTGCGCGCAGAAGTGTTCGCGTCATTTGGATTGACAAACGTTGTTCTAACGAGTGCTTTGGGATCAACATTGAAGTTCATTTTGCGTTCGACTCTGGGTTGAAACTCGGCTGGCATCAAATTTGCATCGGGTGTAAACATGACGCTAAAACGTCAAAACTTTCACACCCTTGGAGACCATCTTGCAAATGCTGTGCCGAACCTTTCAGACAGTACCCAAACCGGCTCGTAGCGCCTTGGCGTTGCTGGCTGTGCTCTTGGGCAGCGTGGTGTCTTTGACCCAAGCCCAAAACACACCTGCACCTGCCACCGCATGGCCGGCCTTGGAGTCAGGCGCCAAACAATTCGTGGTTGACAGCCAAAAAATCGATCCCAGCTTGGTCAGCATCCTGCCCATGGACAGCCGCATCAACATCAAGGCCTGCACCCAAGACATCGTGTTCGACCAGCCTTTTGGCAACAAACAAAGCGTCAGAGCCCGTTGCGCCCAGCCTTTGTGGCAACACTTTGTGATGGTTCAGGTGAAAAACACCTTGGGCAACCAAATCAACCAAGCCAATAACAATGGCCAAGTCAGTCGCACCGTCTGGGTCAGCACCCAGAGCCTAAAGCGCGGTACCACCCTGCAAGCTGGTATGTTCAAACAAGCCGATCTGCCGGTTCCCTCTTATGAAACCCGTTTCGTGGGCGACGAGCGCGAAATGCTCAATATGGAGTTGCTGCGCGACTTGCCAGCCAATACCCCTTTGCGTCAACAAGACCTGAAGTCCTCCACCATGGTCAAGCGCGGCCAGCAAGTGCTGGTCGCTGTCGGTGAAGGCAAAGGCTTTTTGATCACGGTTCGGGCTGAAGCCCAGCAAGACGGTACCTTGGGCGACCAAATTCGCTTGAAAAACCCTGAATCAGGTCGATTACTGTCAGCGGTAGTTACCGGCATGAACACGGCACGCGGCTTGTAATGAGTACGAAATGTTTCTTTTTAACTTTGTCTGCTTTTTTTACTTTGTTGGCCTCAAGTCTCAAGATTTGGGGTCGATACTGCCAATGTGAAGTTTTATATAAACTCCACTCTCATACATAAGGAATCATCATGTCTGACCCTGTTTCCAACAACGCCAGAATTGCCAACCAAGCAGCATCGCGCGCAGCTTTAGAAAAACTTGATAACAAGTCCAAAGCTGTCAAAAATGCTCCTTCTCCTGAAGCCAAGGCTGCACCCGCACCCGCGCCTCAAAATGCGGACACGGTCAACCTGAGCAATGTCACCCAACGCGCCAAAGATGCACCTGACTTTGACCACGCCAAGGTCGAAGCGATCAAGACCGCTTTGCGTGAAGGCACCTACCCGATCAATCCACGTCGCATTGCTGAAAACTTTGTCGCGTTGGAAAAAATGATCTGAT
>JAIXYA010000029.1 GCA_027490485.1 Comamonadaceae bacterium | reverse complement strand
GGCCCATCCACCCTTTGATACGCTAGTTGGTGCGGCCGGTTGGGCACATGCCGGGTAACACTGCCGTCAAGTCGCCAGTACCAAAACGGATAAGCGGGTAATCTGCATTCAGGGTGGTCACCACCAACTCGCCAACCTCACCCTCTGCCACAGGGTCACCGGTGCCGGGTCGCACAATTTCAAGCAAGACGCCCTCGTCCAACACCAAGCCCTCACGCGCAGAAGTTTCATACGCAATCAAACCAATGTCAGCCGTGGCGTAGCACTGGTAAGCCGTGATGCCACGCTCTGCCAACCAATCACGCAACGAAGGGGGAAACGCCTCACCACTGACCAAGGCCTTTCGCAAAAACGGCAGGGCTGTTTGTGATTCAGCGGCTTTTTCAAGCAAAATTTTCAAAAAGCTGGGTGTGCCGCTGTATGCACTGGGTCGCAGTTCCAGCAGCGCTTGCAATTGCTGCTCGGTCTGCCCCGTACCCGCAGGGAAGACGCTGCAACCCAATGCGTGCGCGCCACTCTCCATCATGGAACCCGCTGGTGTGAAGTGGTAACTAAAGCAGTTATGAACCAATTCACCAGCGCGAAATCCTGCGGCATACAAAGCACGAGCCATGCGCCAGTAATCTTTTCCAACACCTTCAGGCTCATAAATTGGGCCAGGGCTGGCAAACACACGCGGCATATGCTTGCCAAAGCGCAGCGCAGAAAAGCCGCCAAACACATCACTCGCACGCTCGGCTTGTTGGCGTGCCAGCAACTCGTATTTGCGCGTCACAGGAAGCTGGGCCAAGGCTTGGCGCGTGGTGATCGTTGAAGCATCCACGCCTTGCAAAATCTCACCCCACGCAGATGCATGGGCTTGGGCATGGGCAATTTGTGCAGGCAAGGCTTGTAACAGCGAAGCCTCGCGCAACTGAGGGTCACGCTGCTCTAGCGCGTCATAGAAATCGGTCATTGCTGTCCCATGCCTTAAGCCAACCAACGCTTGCGGCGTTTGTAACTTTTCACATCCTTGAAGCTTTTGCGTTCGCCACCACCCATGCCAAGGTAAAACTCTTTCACGTCTTCGTTGTTGGCCAAGTCTTTGGCTGCACCATCCATCACAATGCGCCCCGACTCCATGATGTAACCAAAGTCGGCATAGCGCAAAGCCATGTGGGTGTTTTGCTCAGCCAGCAAAAAAGTGACGTGTTCTTTTTGGTTCAAGTCTTTGACGATGTTGAACACCTCTTCGACGATTTGCGGTGCCAAGCCCATGGAAGGTTCATCCAACAACACCATGCTGGGGTTGGCCATCAGGGCGCGGCCAATCGCACACATTTGCTGCTCCCCGCCCGAGGTGTAGGCGGCTTGCGAATCTTTGCGGGTTTTCAAGCGTGGAAAGTAGTTGTAGACCTTCTCTAGGTTGGCTGCAATCTCGCCCTTGTCGCTGCGGGTGTAGCTGCCTGTGAGCAAGTTTTCTTCGATGGTGAGGTGGGCAAAGCAGTGCCGCCCCTCCATCACTTGCACCACGCCGCGCTTGACCAAGTCTGCAGGCGTGAGGTTTTCAATGCGCTCACCACGCAACTCGATGCTGCCCTTGGTCACCTCGCCACGCTCGCCTTGCAGCAAGTTGGAAATAGCGCGCAAGATAATGGTCTTGCCTGCACCATTGCCGCCCAAGAGCGCCACAATGCCCCGCTCCGGCACTTGCAGCGAAACACCTTTGAGCACCAAGATAACGTGGTTGTAAATCACCTCAATACCGTTGACGCTCAAGACGATGGGGGACGCACTCATGACAGTTTCCAAGAGGGAATTACAACGTCAAGACTGGCAGTCTTGACCCGTGCGGCGCACGAGTTTTTTCTCGGTGGCGTATTTGTCAGCCGTGGTTTTCACCAAGGGCTTCAAAATTTGTTCGTCGGCTTGCATCCAATCGGAAGTGAACTCCCAGGCTTTGCCATTCCAAGTGTGGATGCGGGTCCAAGCCGCGCCCATGTGGTCCATGCAGGAGGTATTGATGGGGCGCATCACGCCTTTGAAGCCTAAAGCGTCCAACTTGGCTTGGGTGAGGTTCAAGTTTTCCAAGCCCCAACGCACTTGCTCGCCGGTCATGACCTTGCCTTTGCCAAAACGCTCTTGTGCAGCGCGAATACCTTCAATGCCAATCATGGCGCTCATCACGCCGCGCAAATACAGCACCTGACCCACTTCTTCTTTGGGGCCAGTACCTTGGCCTTTGCTGTGGACTTGGGCCAGCAAGGTTTTGACAATATCGGAGTTCGGTTCGGCACCATGTTGAATCGTGACCGCGTTGTAGCCCTTGGCGCCATCGGCCACGTCTTTCACATCGGGTTCTGCACCGGCCCACCACACGCCATACATTTTTTCGCGGGGGTAGCCGGTGGCTTGCGCTTCCTTGATGGCGGTGGAGTTCATCACACCCCAGCCCCACAAGACCACATAGTCAGGACGCGCTTGGCGCACTTGCAACCAAGTGGCTTTTTGCTCAACACCAGGCGCAGTCACAGGCAACAACTGCAAGTCAAAGCCGTGGTTGCGGGCTCGCTCTTGTAACAAGGGAATCGGTTCCTTGCCAAACGGACTGTCGTGGTAGACCAAGCCAATTTTCTTGCCTTTGAGCTTGTCCCAGCCGCCCTCTTTTTTGGCAATCGCTTGGATGATGGTGTCTGCCGCCACCCAGTAGGTGCCAGCAATCGGGAAGTTCCATTTGAAGACCGCACCATCCGCGCTTTCGCTGCGGCCATAACCTACGGTGAGCACCGGAATTTTGTCGACAGGGGCTTTTTCGGTAATGGCGAAAGTGGCGCCTGTTGAGAGGGGTTGTACAAAGCTGGGGTTTTTGCTCTTCAAGCGTTCATAGCATTCCACACTGCGCGCAGTGTCATAACCGGTTTCACATTCCTCAAAAGAAATTTTCACGTTGTTGATGCCACCTTTGGTGTTGACCAACTTCAAGTAGTCCACAAAGCCATTGGCCCATTGAGTGCCATTGGGCGCGTAGGGACCCGTGCGGTAAGACAAGACGGGGACGAACTGTTCTTTGGACTGCGCAAGCACTGTGGTGGCTGCTGAAAGGGCAAATGCTGCCAAAAGCGCAGGCAACACAAGTTTGAAAGATTTCATCATCGTCTCCTTGGGAATTGCAAATCAATAAGGGAAAGGCCAAACACGCATTTTTTGTTTGCCAATCGACCACAGCTTGGCCAAGCCATGCGGCTCCACAATCAAAAACCACACAATCAAAGCGCCAAAAATCATCAACTCGGTGTGCGAAACCACAGCGGTGGATATTTCAACTCCGGCCAATCCCGCCAACATGGGCAAAAACTGGTTCAAGAAGATAGGCAGCACCACGATGAAAGCCGCGCCCAAAAACCCACCCATGATGGAGCCCAGACCACCAATGATGACCATGAACAACAACCGAAAAGACTGGTCCACAGAGAATGCGCCGGGCTCCCAAGAGCCCAAATAAATAAACGCCCACAATGCACCCGCCACACCAATGATGAAGGAGCTGACAGCAAAGGCTGAAAGTTTGGCGTACATAGGCCGAATACCGATGACGGCTGCCGCCACGTCCATGTCGCGAATCGCCATCCATTCACGGCCGATGGCACCACGCACCAAATTTTTTGCCAGCAGCGCAATCACCACCAACAACGTCAAGCAAAACAGGTATTTGCTGACATCACTGTCTAAAGGCAAGCCAAAAACCTGAAGGTTGGACACCGACACCGAGCCAGAGGGTGTGTCCAAGGTGAACCATTTCACCCGCAAAAACATCCAGTCGGCAAAAAACTGTGCGGCCAAGGTGGCGACCGCCAAATACAAACCTCTGACACGCAAGCTGGGCAAACCAAACAACACGCCAAACGCTGTGGCGCATAAACCGCCTAAGAGCAAGGCGGGCAGCAAAGGCATATCAGGTACTCGGGCAAAAAAGTTGTAAGCGCCGTAAGCACCCACCGCCATGAAAGCACCCGAGCCCAAAGAGATTTGCCCGCAATAACCGACCAAAATATTCACGCCCAGTGCGGCCATCGCCATGATGACAAAGGGAATCAAAATGGCGCGAAACATATAGTCGGAGGCGAAGAAAGGCACAGCGGCAAAAGACACCAGCAGCAGCAACACGACAAACACGCGGTCCTGCGCAATCGGGAAGATCTGCTGATCTTCTGGATAAGAGGTTTTGAATTGACCGTTTTCTCTGTAGATCATGCTTACACCCGGTCAATGATTTTTTCGCCAAACAAACCTTGTGGACGCACCAGCAAGAACAACAAAGCCAATACATAAGCGAACCAAATTTCGATACCGCCGCCCACATAGGGGCCTAAGAACACCTCGGAGAGTTTCTCTCCCACACCAATGATGAGTCCGCCAATGATGGCGCCAGGCACAGAAGTGAGGCCGCCCAAAATCACCACGGGCAAAGCACGCAAGGCGACGGTGGCGAGTGAGAACTGCACGCCCAGTTTGCTACCCCAAATCATGCCGGCCACCAAGGCCACCACACCCGCCACGCACCAGACAATGACCCAGATGCGGTTCAAGGGAATGCCAATCGATTGCGCAGCTTGGTGGTCGTCGGCCACTGCTCGCAGCGCTCTACCGGTGGAGGTTTTTTGGAAAAACACCGACAGCAAAGCTACCAATAACGCAGCAATGAGTGCAGCGATCAGGTCTTCTTGGTTGATCAACAAGCCACCCGGAAAAACATGGTCGAAAGCCATCACAGGGTCTTTGGGCATACCAATATCTATTTTGTAAATATCATTGCCAAAAATCGTTTGACCCAAACCTTCTAAGAAATACGCAATGCCTAAGGTGGCCATCAGCAAGGTGGTGCCCTCTTGGTTCACCAAGCGACGCAGCACCAGTCGCTCGATCAACCACGCCACGATGAACATCACCCCACCCGCCAACACAAAAGCAATCAGGTTGACCAACACCGGATGGGTCAAACCCGTCACCTGCGGCAACCACTCGGCAAATCGCGCCATCGCCAAAGCCGCAAACAACACCATCGCACCTTGGGCAAAATTGAACACGCCCGAAGCTTTGTAAATCAACACAAAGCCCAAAGCGACCAGCGAATACAACATGCCTGCCATCAGGCCGCCGAGCAGGGTTTCAAGAAAGAATGCCATGGTGATCAATGCCCTGTGCCTAAATAGGCACTGATGACTTCGGGGTTGTTACGTACTTCGTCGGGTGTGCCATCGCCAATTTTTTTGCCGTAGTCCAGCACCACCACGCGGTCGGAGATGTCCATCACCACGCCCATATCGTGTTCAATCAACACCACGGTGGTACCAAACTCATCATTCACATCCAAGATGAAGCGGCACATGTCCTGCTTTTCTTCCACGTTCATGCCGGCCATGGGTTCGTCCAGCAGCAGCAACTGGGGTTCCAGCGCCAACGCTCGCCCAAGGTCCACCCGTTTTTGCAAGCCATAGGGCAGCTGCCCCACAGGGGTTTTGCGG
>JAIXYA010000257.1 GCA_027490485.1 Comamonadaceae bacterium | reverse complement strand
GGGCATCGATGTCTCACGCCATAGCGCTAGTTCGTGTGCAAAAAAACTCACGGCAAAGGCTTGCGCTGCAGGGTCGGCCGTAGCCGACGTTGTGCAAGCATGGAGGCGAGGCCGAGCCTGCGGCGTAAGCCTTGAGGGGGATTGCTTCAGCCCTTCGGGCTTCGCAATGACGGGGCGAGCAATTACGGCTTGAGGTATTCCTTCAAAATGCCCGCCCCTACGGTGTACTTGGGGTCCACAAAGTTACCCAAACGCACCTTGCCGCATTGGCTGAGCATCATGTAAGCGTCCCAGCGGTCAAAGCCAAACTCGGCCTCCATCCACAAGACCAAGTCTTTGTAGGCAATGCGGGTGGCGTCTTCCAAAGGCCTGGCGCTGCCAATCGTCATGATCATCTCTTCGGTTTCCAAACGCGGCCAGCTGATAGCCCAGTTTTTGATGAGGTCGACCTGAATGGTGGTGGTGCTTTGAAACTCCACCGCCGTGCCACACACCTCACCGTCACCTTGGCAAGCATGGGCGTCACCAATGAACACCCTTGCACCATCGGTGCAAACAGGTAAATAGGTGATGCTGCCTGGCCCCATGTCGGGCAAATCCATATTGCCGCCGTGGGTGTCGGGCGTGAGGGTGTTGATGGAGTCCAGCATGGGCGAGCAACTCAAGGTGCCGATATGCGGTTTGTAAGGCAAGGTCACCCGCTTGCTCCAGTACACGCCTTTTTCATCCACATCGATTTTGCGAACAATCTCGGGCAAAGGCTTGGTCAGCAGCGAGGTGAACATGGTTGCACTCAAAGCACCAAACTCGGGGATCATGGCGCAGGTGCCGCGTGGATTGGGACCGCGAGGTGCTATCGATTCGATGTACACCGCGATCACATCGCCAGGCTGCGCACCTTCGACCATGATGGGGCCGTTTTGCGGATTGACAAACGGCATGGTCAGCACTTTGGAGGGCAGGTCTTGCTCGGTTTTGACCTTGCCTTCAAACGCGTCACGTGTCTCGACGATGATGCGGTCGCCAGGCTTAACGCTCAACACCGGCTGCGAATACGGGCCAATGGTGTAGTGGTAATTGCCTTGCTTGGCCTCAGTCAGCTCGTGGGTAACGGCTTGACGGCCTTGGGCCACGCCACGTTGGCGCATGATGGATTGATCTAACCATGACATAGAGATACTCCTTTGAATCAAACTTTGGGGTGGTGACGGTGCCAATCGGTGGCTTGCTGAAATGCCCAACCAGCGCGTATGACCATGTCTTCCTCGAAGTGGCGGCCGACAAACTGGCAACCCATCGGCATGCCTTGGGGCGTGAAACCTGCGGGCAGCGTGATGGTGGGTTGGCCGGTCATGTCAAACGGGCAAGTGAATTTCAACAAAGCGCTGAGCAGCTCGGCATCGGTGGCTAACTTGCTCATGCGCTCCCAGGTAGGCGCGGCAATGCCGGTGGTGGGAATCAGCAGCAAATCGATGTCTTGGAACAAAGTGTCTACGCGGCCTCTGAAGTCGTGGCGGCGCAAAATGATTTTTTGGTAATCCAAGCCGCTCAACGCATGGCCCATGTCGATCAAACCAGCCAAGCCTGCGCCGTACTCTGACTTACGCGATGGGTACGTGGCCTCATGCGCCACCGCAGTCTCAGCGCCGCACAAGGGAAACCAGTCGTCAATCGCTTGCTGGGGGTCAGGAAACTTCACTTCTTTAACGATAGCGCCTTGCGCTTTCGCCACCTCGATCATGGCCATCAAAGCTTGCTTGCTGGGCTCGTCTATGCCTTCCAAGCTCCACTTCAAATCGATACCGACGCGTACCCCTTTGAGGCCTTTGCTCATGCTGGCCAAGTAATCCGGTACCGGCAACAAACTGGCGGTGGGGTCTTTGGCATCTGCGCCTGCAATCACGCCCAAGATGGCGGCTGCGTCTGCCGCACTGCGGGTCATGGGTCCCAAGTGGTCTAAGGTGGCGGCCAACTCGAAAGCGCCGTAGCGGCTGACCCGCCCCCAAGTGGGCTTGATGCCGGTGATGCCATTGGCGGCACACGGAGAGCGAATTGAGCCTCCGGTGTCTGAGCCCAAGGAGCCGTAGCAAAGACCGGCAGCCGTGGCCACACCCGAGCCGCTGGAAGAAGCGCCTGGCCATTGCCCCGCACCCCAAGGGTTGACGGGTGGCGTGATGTTGGGGTGGTGGTCGGCGTATGCGCCTTCGGTGAGTTGCAACTTGCCCAAAATCACTGCACCCGCTTCACGCAGTTTGCGCACCACGGTGCCGTCTTCTGTGGGAATGTTGTTGGCATGGATGGTCATGCCAGCCGCGGTCTTGGTGCCAGCGGTCCAACACAGGTCTTTCACCGCGATGGGCACACCGTGCAGCGGCCCTTTGATTTGCCCAGCGCCTATGGCTTTGTCAGCGGCTTGGGCGTCTGCCAATGCGTGGTCGGCCATGACGGTGGCGTAGCTTTTCAAGCTGCCATCGAGTTGCTCAATCCGTTTGAGCTGGGCTTGGGTCGCCTCCACAGACGACATTTGGCGGGATTGGATCTGCTTGGAAATATCGAGCAGCTCTGCGTAATGTGCTTGGTCTTGACTCATGGGCTTCCCCTTAAATGGTGAAGACCATTGTGCTTTAAGCGTATATGACTTGTCTATAAATAATTTTCCAATTCAAGTAAATTCACAGTGATTTGTTAGCCTCAGCTTGTGATTTTCTCAGCCTCAGCTTGTCATCGCGAGGCGCAAAGCGCCGTGGCGATCAGGCCATAATGCCCTTTATTTCCGCATGACAAGCTTGTCATGCACCGACTTGAGGCATTCCCATGAGCACATCCCCCCGCTGGAAACACCGCCCTGCTGGCTCAAACTGGGGCGACTTTGGCCCCGATGACCAGTTCGGCCGCATGAATTTGCTCACCCCCGCCAAGGTCTTGCAAGGCATAACTGAGGTCAAGCATGGCCTGAGCTTTAACCTGAGCCTGCCCTTGGACTTCCCCGGCGGCTCGGTGCTCAACCCCCGCCGCAGTCCGCCTGTGTTGCGCCCCACGGTGCGCAACGGCAAACCCAATATGAACTACCAGATGTGGTGCGACGAGCCCTTGTGTACCGATGTCATGAGTGACGATTTGGTCATCATGCATTTGCAGTACAGCACGCAATGGGACAGTTTGGCGCATGCAGGCTCCATGTTCGACGCTGATGGCGATGGTGTACCCGAAGCGCTGTATTACAACGGCTTTCGCGCCGGTACCGATGTGATCGGCCCCGACCACAACGAGGGCGCAGGCATTTTCGATTTCATCAAAGTGCCACGCGAATCCACCTCTTACGCCAAAGCTTTGGGCATCGAAAAAATGGCCGAACGCTGTGTGCAAGGCCGTGCGGTGATGATCGACCTACATGCCCATGTGGGCAACACCGGCACAGTGGTGGGCTACGACATGCTGATGGACATCATGGCCAAAGACAAGGTGGTGGTGGAAGAAGGCGATATGGTGTGTTTGCACACCGGTTTTGGTGAAGTGCTGCTGGGCATGAACAAACAGCCCGATGCCGCGGTGTTAGACAAAAGCGGCTCCAGCCTTGATGGACGCGACGAGCGCTTAAAGCAATGGATCACCGACAGTGGCTTGATCGCCCTGATCGCCGATAACTACGCGGTAGAAACCTATCCTGCCCTGCCCCATGCAGGCGCATGCGCCGCGCTGCCTTTGCATGAGCATTGCTTGTTTAAGCTGGGGGTTCACTTGGGCGAGTTGTGGCACCTCACGCCCTTGGCCAATTGGCTGCGAGCCCATGGCCGTTCAAGGTTTTTATTGACCGCGCCGCCCCTGCGTTTACCAGGGGCGATTGGCTCACCCGCAGCGCCTATCGCTACGGTCTAAGCGCTTGTCGCGTTAAGAGGCGCAAACCTTGTTGATGAGTGCCTCGAAGAAGGATTTGGGCTGAGGCGTGTACCAACGAAAGTAACGTTTTTTGGGGTCTGATGATGCACCGCCTTGGGTGACATTGCCGTTGCCCATGCGCCCATCAAAATCAGTGAACTTGATTTGGCGTTGACGGTAATTCAGGCATTGCACATGCCGAACAGAAATACGTGAGCTGGTGAGATAGGCACAGGTGTCGCCCTTACACGCTTCTTTTTTACCTGTAGGGTAGTCGGACATGGTGGTGACTTGTTTCATGCCATCGACATCGCTGATGCTTGCCAAGTCGATGTAATGGTTTTCGCCAAACTCAGTATCTTGCATGATGGGTGTCCACTCCGCATGGGCGGCCGCTGACAAGGCAAACAAACTTAAAACTAACAACCGCTTCATACATCGCTCCAGAAAAACTGCAAAAAACCTCTTGTCAGAGGAAAAGATTCAGACCTATTGTAGGTAGCCTGCCCTGCTGCGCAGGTTGTATGTCTTTGTATACCCCTTTAAGTTGCATGTTTGTGCAAACAATCTATCACTGCTGGACTTAAATCAAAACCTTGGCCGTGCTGCTGGGCTAACTGGCGGCAGTTGTTGACAAAGTTATCTAAACCTTCTGAGAAAACAAACTGCAAAGCGCCCCCCGTCCACGCTGGAAAGCCAATCCCAAACATAGAACCGATGTTGGCGTCATGCGCAGAGGTCAGCACGTTTTCTTGCAAGCAGCGGGCCGTCTCCACCGCTTGGCGGTAAAGCAGTCGCTGTTTGATGCGCAGTTGCAGCGCTTGCGGGTCATCCGTCAAAGGCTTTTCAAAATGCTGCTTCAAACCTGACCATAAGCGCTTGGGGCCGCTTGAGGGATAGTCGTAAAACCCTGCACCTGCGGCTCGTCCTGAACGCTTAAATTCATGCACCATGCGCTCGACCATCATTTCACCTGCAGTGGCAACGTAGGTTTTGCCCTCAGCGGCGAAATCAGCGCGGGTCTGCTCCATGACATGCACAGAAAGCGATAAAGAGGTTTCATCCATCACAGCCAGAGGACCCACCGGCATGCCCGCAGCCAAGGCTGCGTGTTCGATCAAGGCCGCAGGAATGCCCTCGCCCAACATGGCCGCACCTTCCATCACATAGGTGCCAAACACACGGCTGGTGAAAAACCCCCGCCCATCATTGACCACGATGGGCGTCTTGCCTAGCGCCAATACATAGTCGTAGGCACGTGCCAAAGTTTCATCATCGGTTTGTGCGCCTTTGATGATTTCCACCAAGCGCATTTTGTCCACCGGCGAAAAGAAATGCAGCCCGACAAACTTTGTAGGCCGCACACTGGCTTGGGCCAAGCCAGAGATGGGCAAGGTTGAGGTATTGGTAGCAAACACACCTGCGGCATTCATCACCGCTTCAGCTTCTTGGGTAACTTGCGCTTTGAGGCTGCGGTTTTCAAACACCGCTTCAATCACCAAGTCGCAGCCATGCAGATCTTGCAACTGCGCCGTGGGGTGTATGAGCGACAGTACCTGCGCTTGCTTGGCCTCGCTCATGCGGTTTTGTGCGAGACGCTTATCGGTCAACTGGCGGGTGTAGTCACGCCCCCGCTCGGCTTTTTCCAAACTGGTGTCTCGCAACACGCAGGCAATGCCTTTCATGGCGTTGGCATAAGCGATGCCAGCCCCCATCATGCCGGCACCCAAGATGCCCACCTTGGCAGGTTTCCAAGGCGCAAAACCACGGGGCCGAGATTGACCCGCCTTGATGGCATTGAGGTTGAAAAAGAACGCGGTGATCATGTTCTTGGTGGTTTGGCTGACCATCACCTTGGCCAGTTTGCGGCTCTCGATGCGGGTAGCGGTGTCGTAATCGACTTGGGCCCCTTCGACCATGCTCTCCAAAATCGCTTGCGCTGCAGGGTACAAACCGTGGGCTTTGTTGAACAACATCGCAGGCGCCACCGCCAGGCCATTGGCCACCGCAGGGCTGTTGACACTGCCGCCTGGCATTTTGTAGCCCTTGCGATCCCAAGGCTGTTGCGCCTGTGGGTTGTCATGGATGTAGGCCAGTGCCAAGTCCATGAGTTGCTCAGGACTGGAGGCCAAACCATCGACCAGCCCCATGGACAGCGCTTCGCTGGGGTTGAACAGTTTGCCTTCCATCAAATAGGGTTGCGCCGCCATCAAGCCCAGCAAGCGTGTCATCTTGGTGATGCCGGTCGCGCCGGGAATCAGGCCCAGCGTGACCTCTGGCAAACCCAAAGTGATTTTGGGTTGGTCAAGCGCGAAACGTGCATGCGCGATCAGCGCCACCTCCCAACCACCGCCCAATGCCGCACCTTGCAACAGCGCCACCACCGGTTTGCCCATGGTTTCTATGCGACGAAACGCCTTCTTCACAGCCTCAATCCCCACAAAACCGGTTGCGGCGTCACTGGCTTGAAGTTTCAGCACGCCTTTCAGGTCAGCACCTGCAAAAAACGTGGTTTTGGCAGAGGTCAGCAATACGCCTTTAAGCGCAGCTTGATCAGCGTGCAATTGGTCCGCCAAAGCCAGCATGTCTGCCTGCCACTCAGGCTTCATGGTGTTGACCGGTGAGCCGGGTTCGTCGAAGGTGACAGTGGCAATGCCCTCAGGGCTCAGCGCGTAACGCAGTGTTGAAAATGTCATGTCAAACCCGTTCAATGATGGTGGCGATACCCATGCCGCCGCCCACACACAAAGTGATGAGGCCACGTTTGAGTTGACGCAGTTCTAACTCGTCGAGCAAGGTACCCAAGAGCATGGCCCCCGTCGCACCCAAGGGGTGGCCCATGGCGATGGCGCCGCCATTCACATTCACCTTATCGTGCGGGACGTTCATCTCCCGCATGAAGCGCATGGGCACAGCGGCAAACGCTTCATTCACTTCAAACAAATCGATGTCGTCAACCGTGAGTCCGGCTTTGGCCAAGGCTTTACGCGCCGCAGGCATAGGCCCCGTCAGCATGATGGTGGGGTCGGCTCCTGACAAAGCTGTTGCCACGATACGCCCACGGGGCGTGAGCCCCAAAGCCCGACCTTTGGCTTCGCTGCCAATCAGCACAGCCGCCGCGCCGTCCACAATTCCAGATGAGTTTCCGGCGGTATGCACATGGTCGATGCGTTCGACCTGCGGGTAGCGCGACAAAGCCACCGCATCAAAACCCATGCGGCCCATATCAGCGAAGCTGGGTTTCAAAGCCCCCAAGGCTTCTAAGGTGGTACGGGGTTTTATGAACTCGTCGCGCTCCAACACAGCAAGACCAATCTCATCGAACACAGGCATGACGGAGCGATCAAATTTGCCAAGGCTTTGTGCGGCAGCTGCACGTTGCTGCGAGGTGAGTGCGAATTGATCCACATCTTCGCGGCTCCACCCCGCCATGGTGGCAATTAAATCAGCACCTATGCCTTGAGGTGTAAAACCTGTGGCTGCGTTGGTGGCAGGGTCTTGCGCCCACGCACCACCGTCAGAGCCCATGGGAACGCGGGACATGCTTTCCACACCACCGGCCACCACCAAATCTTCCCAACCACTGGCCACTTTTTGCGCGGCCATGTTGACGGCCTCTAAGCCCGAGGCACAAAAGCGGTTGATTTGCACACCCGAGACACGAAAGTCCCAACCCGCTTTGAGCAAAGCGGTTTTGGGCAAAACTGAACCCTGTTCACCTACTGGAGACACACAGCCCATCACCACATCATCAACTTCGGCAGGGTCAAAATCGTGGCGTGCTTGCAGTTGGTTGAGCAATCCGCCCAGCAAATCCACGGGTTTGACGCCATGCAAGCTGCCGTCTTTTTTGCCTTTGCCGCGCGGTGTACGCACCGCATCGAAAACCATAGCGTGGCTCATGAATCATCTCCTTGGTATGTTTGGAGATGATAAGTTAGTTAAGATGAACTAAAGGTTTAATCGGAACACCACCCTCTTCATACCGCATCGCACACTCAAGCGCACCATGAGCACCCCTCGACTTCACGCACTAGATAACCTGCGCGGCGTGATGATGTGGCTGGGTATCGTCTTCCATGTCAGCCTTTTACATGCGACCTACCCAACCGCCCCTGTGACTTTGCGCGATACCCAAACCTCGCTGGGGGCAGATGTGCTGGTGGGCTTTATTCACGCTTTTCGAATGCCCGTCTTTTTTGTTTTAGCGGGATTTTTTGTCTTGTTTCTGACGCAGCAACGTGGTTTGTCCCATATGCTGCGCAATCGCTTCCAACGCATTGCCCTGCCCTTTGCAGTTTTTTGGTTGCTGATTTTTCCGCCTACGGTTTGTATTTATGTGGCCTATCTTTTCCGTATGAGTCATGGTGGTTGGGGTATTGATTTTGAGTTGCTCCATAACGCCTCCACCCCTACCAAGCCGCTGGGCATTGAAGCTATCCATATGTGGTTTTTATGGATGTTGGCTTGGCTGTGTCTGCTGGGTGCAGGTGTACTTAAAGTAGTGCAGTCGCTTGATGGCAAACACTTGAACTGGGACAACCGCTTGCTTGAAACACTGGTGACCAAAGCTCATGCACCACTGTTGTTGGCTATACCCTTGGTGCTAACGGACGCCACCTATTTCATGGGGGTGCTAGAGACCAACACCTCGTTTTTACCGCCACTTGCACAATGGTTTCATTACGGCCTGTATTTTTTCTGGGGGATGGCGCTGTATGTTCACCGCGACAAAGCATTTGCGCTGTTTGTTCAACGGAGACACAGCACTGGTTGCTTAGCCTTGCTGTGTTTCATCACGTATTTGGGCTTGGCCCATACCCACAACCAACACCCTGAAGCCATCGCTTACGCTAATGTATGGTTGGCTTTTTTTTACAACCTGAGTTCTTGGTGCATGTGTTGGGCTTGGCTTGGCTGGTTTACCTACCTGTTCGATAGAGAAATACCTTTTTTGCGCTACCTTTCGCAAAGCTCGTACTGGGTTTATTTGGTGCATTTCCCCATCACATTATTAGTGGGGGCAGTGCTTTACCAGTGGGATGCAGCACCTGTTTTCAAAATACTGGTCAATGTGGTGTTCACCACCTTGGTGTGTGTGGCCAGTTACCAAGCGTTTGTCCGACGAAGCTTTATCAGCGTCTTTTTGAACGGCAAAAAATACAGCTGAACTAAAAAGAGCGTGGCAAACCCAGCACATGCTCGGCCATATAGGCATAAATCAAATTGGTGGAGATGGGTGCGACTTGGTACAAACGGGTTTCGCGAAATTTACGCTCGACATCGTATTCACTGGCAAAGCCAAAACCGCCATGGGTTTGCAAACACACATTGGCAGCTTCCCATGAGGCTTTGGCAGCCAAGTATTTCGCCATATTGGCTTCTTTGCCACAGGGCTGTGCTGCGTCAAACAGTTCGCAAGCCTTCCAGCGCATCAGGTTGGCCGCTTCGGTTTCCATGTAAGCGTCAGCAATCGGGAATTGAACGCCTTGGTTTTGACCAATGGGTCGGCCAAACACCACCCTGTCGTTGGCATAGCGGCGGGAGCGATCGATGAACCAATAGGCGTCGCCGATGCACTCGGCGGCAATCAGTATGCGCTCGGCATTCAATCCGTCCAGAATGTAGGAAAAGCCTTTGCCTTCCTCGCCGATCAAGTTGTCAGCTGGGATTTCCAGTTGATCGAAAAAGACTTCATTGGTTTCGTGGTTGACCATATTACGAATCGGCTTGATGGTCATGCCATGCTTTAAAGCCATGTTCACATCCACGATAAAGATGGACATGCCTTCGCTTTTGCGTTTGACTTGGTCTAAGGGCGTGGTGCGTGCCAACAAAATCATCAGGTCCGAATGCTGCAGCCGAGAAATCCACACCTTTTGCCCATTGATGACATAGCGGTCGCCGCGCTTGACCGCAGTGGTTTTGAGTTGGGTGGTGTCGGTGCCGGTGGTGGGTTCGGTCACCGCCATGGACTGCAGTCGCCATTCACCAGTCGCTATTTTGGGCAGGTAATGGGCTTTTTGCTGTGCAGAGCCATGGCGCAACAAGGTACCCATGTTGTACATCTGGCCATGGCATGAACCAGCGTTGCCCCCGCTGACATTGATCTCTTCCATGATGACCGAGGCCTGCGCCAAACCCAGACCAGAACCACCGTACGCTGTAGGGATCAAGGCGGCGAGCCAACCCGCACCTGTTAACGCTTCGACAAAGGCTTGTGGGTAGGCACGTTGCTCGTCGATGTTTTGCCAGTAAGTCGCATCAAAACCAGCGCACAAAGCTCTGATGGCGTCGCGCAATTCTTGGTGTTCGTCAACGGGTGGTAGTTCAGTGGTCATCTGTGTTGGCTCAATTCAGCATCAGCTTGCATTGTCAGCCAATCTTGGTGGTCCTGAGCCCACAAGCGACAACGAATGCCATCCGAATGCATTTGGGCATTCACACGCATACGCCGTTGGTCTGCACACTCAAAAATGGGCCGTACCGCTTTGAATGAAAAGCGTTTGATGGCTTTGTCGGTATGCTGGCCCAGCAAATCCAATAACAAGGTGGCGATCAGGGGCCCATGAACCACCAAGCCAGGATAGCCCTCGACCTCACTGGCGTATTTGCGGTCGTAATGAATGCGGTGTGCGTTGAAGGTCAATGCTGAATAGCGAAACAACAAGACATCGTCAGGCACAGCATCGCGGCTCCACACTTGTGCAGCGCCATCACCCGACTCAGCCATGGTGTGCGCTGCAACAGGCGGCAAAGGTTTGTCAGTGGGTGCAGCATGGTCTCGGTAAACAATATCGTGCGTCTCACGCAAACACAGGCCTTGTGCGCCGTGGTACTGATGCTCTACACACACAAAGACCAAGTCTCCACCGCGGCCTTTTTTAGGCGTGACAGATTGAATCGTCGATATACGCTTGAGGGTTTCGCCCAGGTGAACAGGTGCGATGAAGTCGAGACTTC
>JAIXYA010000214.1 GCA_027490485.1 Comamonadaceae bacterium | reverse complement strand
TTGTCTAACTGGTGTTGCACCGCGTATTCAATGCGGCTGCGTTTGATTTTCATGGTGGGCGTGAGGCAACCGTTTTCAATGTTCCAAGGTTCAGAGGCCACCACCAGCATTTTCAAGCGCTCGTAATCCGCAATCCCTTGATTGACCTCGGCCAGCAAGTCGGCCAAGGCTTTTTCAACTTCAGAACGGACATCGCTTTGCTTGAGCTTGGGACGCAGGTCTTCAGCCAAAACCACCAAGGCATAAGCCGACTCAAAACCCGAACCTGACACCATGGACAACTCGATCATGGGGTGGGCATTCAACAGGTTTTCGATAGGCGCAGGCGCAACGTACTTGCCCTTGCTGGTCTTGAACAATTCTTTCAGGCGTCCGGTGATTTTGAGTTGACCATCCGGGCGGCGCGAACCCAAATCGCCGGTCTTGAAGAACCCATCTGCTGTGAAGGATTCCGCATCGAGGTCGGGACGTTTGTAATAGCCCACCATTTGCCCAGGCGACTTGATAAGGATTTCGCCTTCGTCGCTAATGCGCACTTGCACCCCTTCATAAGGGATACCCACATAGCCAGGTTCGTTGTAGGTTTCGTCAGAACTGTGCGAATACGCAAAGTCCTCTGTCATGGCATAGCCCTCAACCAAATTCAAACCAAGGCGTCGGTACCAACGGATCAGTTCGGGGGGCAAGGGTGCTGAGCCACTGCCAGCCATCTCGACTTTGTTTAAACCTAAGCCCGTGAGAACTTTTTTGGCCACTACCTTGCCAATGAAGGGCAGGGACAAAAGAAGGTTGAGTTTTTTCGCAGGCATTTTGGCAAACACACCTTGTTGAAACTTCAGCCAAAGGCGAGGTACTGACACAAAAATCGTGGGCTGTGCACGGTTCAAGTCTGAAATGAAGGTGTCCAAGCTTTCAGCGAAATACATGTGAATGCGACCATGCACAAGCGCCACGGTTTCAGCCCACGCACGTTCGAACACATGTGCCAACGGAAGGTAAGACAGCATGCGGTGGTCCCGGTCATTGCCCAAGCTGTCGTTGATGCGTTTGGCAATGCCGTGACCCACCTCGCTGATACGGGCAAAGTTGTGCATCGCGCCTTTGGGCTGACCGGTAGACCCCGAGGTGTAAATGATCATGGCCAAATCGTTGTCGTCGCGCAGCACATCGCCTTGCAAGGGCTGTGTTCTAGCGATGATGTCGTCCCACTTGTCGTAGGGCGTAGCCGGTGCCAAAGGCAAGGCGATGCGTGGCATGTTGTCTGGCACACCGGGGGATTGTTTATGCCATTCGTCGAGCTTGCCAACAAACAAGAGGCTGGACTCGCTGTGCTCTAAGACAAACTTCACCGTGTCAGCGCTTTCTGTGGGGAAGATGGCGACAGTGGTGTAACCCGCCATCCAAATCGCCATTTCAGCCATGAAAAAGTGAGCACAGTTTTTTGACAGCAGGGCCACTTTGGCGCCGTGCGGCAGTCCCAAGGTTTTCAAGTGCGCTGCCATGCGGCGCGATTGGTCTACCGTCTGCGCCCAGGTGTAGTCCAAGACTTTGCCGCCACCCACGGGTTGGGTCAGGAAGATTTTGTCGGCAAGGTTTTTTTCATGCTGGTAGATGCATTCCAGCACGGAGGTGGCGTGGGTAGTCATGGTTGTCTCCAAGGTGGGTTTGAGGTTTTCCTCTTATATAAGACCCATTCTAGTGAGAAAGCTTTTTGTGTAACTAAGCGTATTCCTTATGAAGCAAGAGGGTATAGCGCTTCAAACCAGACGCTGCTGGTGCCGCGTAATTTGCGCTTGCACCTGCGCCGGTGCCGTGCCGCCCACGGTGTTGCGGGCGTTCAAAGAACCCTTCAGGCTCAAGCAGTCGTACACGTCCTTCTCGATGGACGGGTGAAAGCCTTGCAGCACATCAAAGGGCAATTCGGACAAATCGCAGCGGTGGCTGGCCGCGGCTTTGACGGCATGGGCCACGGTCTCGTGGGCATCGCGAAAGGGCAGGCCTTTTTTCACCAGGTAGTCGGCCAAGTCGGTGGCGGTGGCAAAGCCTTTTTTGGCGGCGGCTTCCATTTGGGCGGCGTTCACAGTGAGGCCGCCTTCTTTGGCGCCCGAGGCCATGGTTTGACCACCGATCATCTCGGCAAAGATGCGCAGCGTGTCTTTCAAAGTGTCCACCGTGTCAAACAGCGGTTCTTTGTCTTCTTGGTTGTCTTTGTTGTAGGCCAGCGGTTGGCCTTTCATCAGAGTGATGAGGCCCATCAAATGGCCCACCACGCGGCCGGTTTTGCCCCGCGCCAATTCGGGCACATCTGGGTTTTTCTTCTGCGGCATGATGGACGAGCCGGTGGTGAAGCGGTCGGCCAATTGGATGAACGCAAAGTTCTGGCTCATCCAAATGATCAGCTCTTCTGACAAGCGGCTGATGTGCACCATGCACAGCGAAGCGGCGGCGGTGAATTCGATGGCGAAGTCGCGGTCGCTCACCGCATCCAAGCTGTTTTGACAGAGTTGAGGTTCGCCTTGCGCGTTGACCATGCCCAGCGCTGTCGCCACACGGGCGCGGTCCAGCGGGTAGGTGGTGCCAGCCAGTGCTGCCGACCCCAAGGGCAAGCGGTTGATGCGAGTACGAATTTCGCCCATGCGTTCTTCGTCTCGCGAGAGCATTTCCACATAGGCCAAGAGGTGGTGCGCAAAGCTGATGGGCTGCGCCACTTGCAAATGGGTGAAGCCGGGCATCACCGTCTCGGTGTGCTTGGCGGCCACGTCGACCAAAGCGCGTTGCAAGGCTTTGAGTAGTTCGTGGATGGCGTCGATTTCATCGCGCAACCACAAACGCACATCAGTGGCCACCTGGTCATTGCGGCTTCGCCCGGTGTGCAGGCGTTTGCCGGCATCGCCCACCAGTTGGGTCAGGCGTGCTTCGATGTTCAGATGCACATCTTCGAGTTCCAGCTTCCACTCAAACTGGCCGCCCTGGATGTCTTGGGTGATTTGCGCCAAGCCGCGCTGGATGTCGGCCAGGTCTTGCGCGCTGATGATGGCTTGGGCTTGC
>JAIXYA010000283.1 GCA_027490485.1 Comamonadaceae bacterium | reverse complement strand
GTGGTTGCAACTGGGCGGACAACTCAGCGGCACAGTGCGTGAGGCTGCCATGCCCGTTCATCTCAAGCCCTTGTGGTCGCATGAGTCGCCCAGCTTGGCCGAGGTGGTGAGAGACATCAACAAGTTCAGCAACAACGTCATGGCTGATCAATTGTTTTTAACGCTGGGCTTGCAGCAGCGAGGCCTTGGCAATGCCGCCAACAGCAAAGCCGTGGTCGATGCATGGTGGCGTGAGCGGTTTGGCCAAGAGCCCCCCTTCATGGACAAGGGCTCAGGCCTGAGCCGAGAAGCGCGGATCTCGCCGCAAGCGTTGGCTGCCTTGTTGCAATGGGTGTGGTTGCAGCCCTTTATGCCCGAAATGATGTCTTCCTTGCCTCTGACCGGCGTAGACGGCACGATGAAGCGCAGCAAAAGCACCGCGTCAGCGCATTTGAAGACCGGCAGTTTGCGCGATGTGATGGGCGTGGCCGGTTATGTGGATGGCCCGCAAGGTCAGCGTTATGTGCTGGTGGCCATCGTCAACCATGCCAATGCCCACCAAGCCCGACCGGTGATCGATGCTCTCATTGACTGGACTGCAGGAAAGTGAAAATTAATCGGGGTCTGACCCCAATTACCAAGTGACTTTGCCGTCATTGCGAGGCCCGCAGGGCCGTGGCAATCTGCTGGCCGTTTTCGCCGCCAGTCTCTGGGGTATTTCGGGTGCTTGCGCGCAGTATGTGTTCGAACAAAAGGGCATACGCATTGATTGGTTGGTCACTGTGCGCCTACTCATCGCCGGTGTGCTGCTTTTGCTGTGGGCAGGGTGGCAGCGTCCATCGCAAGTGATGGCGGCATGGCGACCAGCGATCAGCGCACGACAACTGTTGGCGTTTTGCGTGCTGGGCATGTTGGGCGTGCAATACACCTACTTTGCCGTCATCGAACATTCCAATGCCGCTGTTGGCACTGTGCTGCAATACCTAGGACCGACCGTGATTGCGGTGTATCTGGCCGCGGTCCACAGGCGCAGACCGTCCCGCCGTGAAGTCGTGGCGATCGTGCTGGCCATGCTGGGCACCGTGTTGTTGGTCACCCACGGCGAAATGGGTGTGTTGCAAATCAGTCTCGAGGCCTTGCTGTGGGGTTTGTCCTCGGCACTGGCCTTGGCGTTTTACACCGTACAACCGGTGGCTTTGCTCAAGCGCCACGATTCGGCGGTGGTGGTGGGCTGGGGCATGCTGATTGGCGGCTTGGCCTTTGTCGGCTGGAGCCAGCCTTGGCACATGTCTGGCACGTGGGACAGCGGCACCTATGGCGCTGTGTTGTTCATCGTGGTGCTGGGTACCTTGGTACCGTTTTATTGCTATTTGCTGGCCGTCAAAACCATTGGGCCACAGCGCACCAGTTTGCTCGCCTGCGCCGAGCCCTTGTCTGCCGCTTTGGTGTCGGTGTGGTGGCTGAACGTTGCGTTTGGCTGGTTGGACGTAGTGGGATCGCTGTGCATTGTGCTTACCATTTACCTTTTGGCCCGCGAAAAACAATCGGAACAATCGGGGTCAGATCCCAATTAATTTGGCCGTGTCGTCAAGCCGCGGCGCGTTGTAGGCGGTCTCTGACGCCTGCCCAGGCTTCGCCATCGGGCGGTGTTTCGATCCATATCTCTTGCACACCCAATGCATCCATGGCGCGCAGTTGCGCGAACAAATCATGGGCGCATGGCGCGGCATCCGAGGGCATGGTGAACTGCTTCACGCCCTCAGGCAAGGCATTTTGCTCAACACGCAGGAGCGATGTGCGCGTCCATGTGGCCAGGGGCAACTTGGCGTTATGCAAGTGCGCTCGCATCTGCTCGATCGTCATCAAGCGCACCCTGGCACGCGGTGCATAGTGCGAGGCCAAGGTGCCAGGCGCTGCAGGTGTCACGGCCCTGACAGCCCCAGACACCTGCAAACCTGAGCCTACCGCATGAGACGCAGGGCTCAACACGCTCACGCCACAAGCCTCCGACAACTGGGACACGCTGAGCATGCCTGGGCGCAACAGCACCGGCGCGTCACGGCTGCAGTCGACGATCGTCGATTCAATCCCCACATCGCACGCGCCACCATCGAGCACCAAGAGTTCAGGAAACGATTCGCGCACATGCGCGGCGGTCGTTGGGCTCACGCTGCCAAACACATTCGCACTGGGTGCCGCCACACCTTGCACACCCAGTGACAGCGTGGCGTGCAACACTGCTTGCGCCATGGGGTGGGATGGGCAGCGCAACGCGATGGTCGCGTGGCCGCCTGCCGCTGCATCGGCCACGCCTGCGTGTCGCTTCAGGATCAAGGTGAGTGGGCCTGGCCAATAAGCGGCCATCAAGCGCTGCGCAAATGCCGGCACCTCGCTCGCAAACACTGGTACCAAGGACACATCGGCCAGATGCACGATCAGCGGATGGTTGGCAGGACGTCCTTTGGTTTGGAAAATCGCGTTCACCGCAGAAGGGTTCAAGGCGTCGGCCGCCAAACCGTAGACCGTCTCGGTGGGCAGGCCGATCAGCTCGCCCCGCGCCAAGGCCTGCGCGGCTTGCAGCACCTCATCGCCCAAGGCATTCACCACGCGGCGATGCCCAAGATGGCCGCGGCTTGCAAGGCCACCTCACGTGCCTCATTCGCATGGGCGGCGGTGATGGTGAGGTGACCCATCTTGCGACCGCGGCGCGCTTCGGTTTTGCCATACAGGTGCAGATGCACACCCGGCAAGGCCAAGACCTGCGCCCATGGGGGCTCCACCGCATGCGTGCCTGATGAAAACCACAAATCGCCCAGCAGGTTCAGCATGACACTGGCGCTGTGTAAGCGGGGTTGCACCAAGGGCAGGCCAGCCATGCCACGCACTTGCAATTCGAACTGCGACACATCGCAGCTGTCGATGCTGTGGTGACCGCTGTTGTGGGGGCGTGGGGCAATTTCGTTCACCACCAAGGGGCCCAATGCATCTCGCTCGGGACCGTCTTGCAGCAAGAAAAACTCCACGCACAACACGCCCACAT
>JAIXYA010000100.1 GCA_027490485.1 Comamonadaceae bacterium | reverse complement strand
CATCATCTCGATGGAAAGCATCGGCGGACGCATTCAATGGCTCTGGATTGAAGGCTTTTCAGTGGTCCGAGACGTTATAGGAGCGCCCCGTGTCTGAAAGCGCAGAAGACAAAACCGAAGAACCGACGGCGCAAAAACTCAAAAAAGCGCGTGAAGACGGTCAAGTTGCCCGCTCCACCGAGTTGCCTGCCGCCGTCATCGTCATTGGCGTCTTACTGCTCCTCATGCTCACCGGCGGTTGGCTCATCACCCGGCTGTCCACAGTGTTTGCGCAAGGCTTCGTGTTCGACCGCCAACTCATCGAAAAACCCCTGCTGCTGCCCGCCCACTTTGGCGAACAAATGCTTGCCGCCTTCGTGATCATGCTGCCCGTCATCCTTTTCACCATGGTGGCGGCCATCGTCGCCTCGGGCATGACCGGCGGCTACCTGCTCTCGTTCAAAGCCGTCATGCCCAAAGGCTCCAAGCTCAACCCCATCAGCGGTCTCAAGCGCATCTTTGGCACCCACGCACTGGTCGAGTTGGGCAAAGCCATCCTCAAATTCGTGCTGGTCGCAAGCGTGCTGTGGTGGTCGCTCATTTCCAACATGGACCAGCTCGTTCAAATCGGACAAATGGGGCTGGAGCCTGCCCTCAGCGCTGCGGGCATCATGATCATGCAATCGGGCCTGTGGGTTGCGCTCAGCCTGGCCCTCATTGCCATGATCGACGTGCCCTGGCAAAAACACAGCTTTACCAAACGCATGCGCATGACCAAGCAAGAGGTCAAAGACGAATACAAGCAAATGGAAGGCAGCCCCGAAGTCAAGGCGCAAATCCGCAGGCGTCAACGCGAAATGGCAAACGGCCGCATGTTGGACAGGGTCAAGGATGCTGATGTGGTCATCACCAACCCCCAACACTTTGCAGTTGCTTTGAGTTACGACCCCAACTCGGATGGCGCTCCCACCCTGATCGCCAAGGGCACCGATGAATTGGCGCAACGCATCAAAGAACTTGCCAAGGCTGAGAGCGTCTACATCTTTGAGGCACCCGAGTTGGCCCGAGCGCTTTACTTCACCACCAAGTTGGAGGAGCCCATCCATGAAGCGCTTTACCATGCAGTGGCGCAAGTCATTGCCTATGTGTTCAGTCTGAACCAGTCGTACGCGCCAGGCGAGGGCATCATCAAGCCCACCTTGCGCATCCCCGACAATATGCGCTATGACGAAAACGGTTTTCTCTTTCAATGATGAGTCCAGGAAGACGAATCGACCATGAGTGATTTTTACCAAAGCCCCGCGGACAAACTGCGGTTTGAGATTTTGCTTAAGTCGCTGCGTGAAGGGCGGCTCAACTTGGCTATTCTTGGCGACGATGAAGTGGCGCTGACCTATTACGGTAGACGCATCTTTCAACACCTGCGAGAGCAGGGTGAACCGCATGTGGAGCTGTGGACCTCAGCAGACTCAGAAAAACTGGTTGACCGCTTCAATGAAATTCTGTCAGAGCTGACAGTCGACCAGGCGGTAGACAAAGGCAACAAAGCCGCGCCCAAGCGCTTTATGATTTTTCCCGACACCCAAGCCATTCAAGAGTTTGAATTGCAGCTTTTGGCTCGCTTGGTCAATGGTTTTCCCGCCAGCAATATCAACCTGATTTTGTTGGTGAACAACCAAACGGCTTACGAGAAAAAGCTCGCCACCTTTGGCAAAAATTTATTGCAATGGGTGTTGGAGTCCGAAGACCCCACACCTTCTAAATCGCAGCGCATCGAAACACGCGACGATTTCTCGGCTTCGCAAAAGACCGCCGCACCGGTGGCGTCAGGATCAGGCAATACCTTCACGCTGCCGCCAGCACCCTTGCCACCCTTAGACCTGCCCGATTCCACTTTTTCCTCTGCCAAGGCTTCTTCCTTGGCCGCGACTGAAGCAAGGTCCGAACTGGATGACCCTATTGAGCCAGCGATGGGCGAAGAGGTGCCCTCTGCCAACACCTTGAGTGGCGAAGAGTTGTCCAAAGAATGGGCCGACAGTGCGGCAGCGTCCCGGCGCAGCACCAAAATCGTTGCCATCTTGCTAGTGGCCATCTTGGGCAGTTTGGCAACCTTTGGCTTCTTGTACCAAGACGTGATTCGTGAGGAAGCTGAGGCTTTGCAAGATTACTTGGGCGGCAAAAAACCTGTGGCACAAACCAAATCCGACCCGCACCCCGCGCCTGCGGCAACGGTCTCCATGTCCTCGAGTAACAGCACAGCAGCTAAATCGCCTGACATCGTGCTGAGCCAAAAAGAAGAACTGGTCAGTCCCAGCGAACCGGCCAGCCCCAATCCACCTCCTGCCGCGCTGCCCGCATGGCCCCCCACTCCTGCTGCGCCAGAACGTGCGCCTGCCCCTGCTCCTGCTCCTGCAGTGGTGGAGGCTAAGAAAAAGCCTGAAAAATCCTCAGAAAAACCCCCAGAAATAGCGGCAGATAAGGCCGCTGGTGCTGATGATTCTGTTTGGGTTAGCAAACTTGATGCCGATACTTGGGTGTTGCAGCATGGTGCTTTTGACAGTTTGGCCGAGGCCAGAGCCTTTCAAAGCAACTCCAGCTTGTTCAAGTCTGCGCAAGTCCTGTTCAGCCAACGTAAAGGCGGGAAATCGTTCTACATTGTTTTGACCGGTCCTTACGCTGATAAAGCCGTGGCGGAGTCACAAATGCGGCAAAACCCAGCCATGGCCAAGGCCTGGCTGCGAACCTCTAAATCCTTAAAGGCGCAGTTTCAGGACTAAAGCCTTCAAGATTTTTCAAGTTGTCCGTTTTGCGGTCGATTTCAACTGCGGAGAGTATTTATGAGCAGTGAAGAGCATTTTGACGATAAACCTTTGGCCGATGTCGATGAGCATGCCATTGCCAAGGCGTTAGACAGCGATCGTGTGTTCGAGCGCAGCAGTGCGGCCCCTGCGCTGGTGATCCCCTCAGCTTCCAGCACCGACGAATTTCCCGACGAACCAGAACCAGAACCGGAACCGGAACCGGAACCGGAGCCTGAGCCTTCATCTGAACCACAGAGCAGTTACGGCCATTCTGACCCAGCTACCTTGGCAGCAGCGGGTTCGGGGCCTTTGCTGAACCCAGAATTAGGTGCACCGACCGAGCAGACCCTGCATGAGGCGACTTTGGTGGCCGTTGATTCTCCTGTTGCGGCACAGATTGACCCCGCAGAGTCCGCGCCAAGTGATCAATTGCTGCCTGATGGACTGGTGTTGCAGCCCCATTTAGCCCATTTGGCTCAAGTTGGACTGACTGACTCCGATACATGGGAAGAGCAGATCAAGCCGAGGATTGAGCATTTGCATGCGCAAATCGATGAAGTGAATGTCCGGTTAGATCATTTGACGACCCGTAAACCCCGATAAGGACAAGACCCATGGCGCAAGAACAGGAAAACGCAAAAACCGCCCAAGCCGGTGCGGTTTTGGCCGAGCCGTCTGCTGCCATGGATGGGCAAGCCCTGGCCGAAGGTATTGAGGCTTTGCAAGCGCAGGCACTGGACGGCAGCGAAGTCTCCAAACAACTGGAAGACCTCACGGGTGTGGTGCTCAGTTCCGCTGAAGTGTCCACCCGTTCCGCTGAAGTTGCCGCCAACATCAGCGAGGAAATGCGCAATGTGATGGTCAAAGTGGACGCCATGAGTCGTCGCAATGTGCTGCATTCGCGGATCATGTTGGTCGGTTTGCTCAGTTTTTTGATGATTGCGGTCGGCACCTTCTTTGCCATTTCCACCCGCTTGCAGCAAAACATTCGCCAGCTGGATGTTCTCTCGCTGGCCGTTGGCAAGCGCGTGGTTGAACTCGATGCCACCTTGGCTGCTTTTGGCGACGCTACCAGTGGCTTGGGGGATGCCACGGGAAAACTCGATGGCATGGAAGAACGCCAGGCCAAGCTGGACAGCAAAATTGAAGCTCGAATGGAAGACTTGAGCAAACTGTTTGGCAAGCTGCCCGAGCAGATCGCCGGTCAGGTCAATGGTCAAAGCGAAAAAAGCTTGGACGCCAAATTGCAAAACCTGCAAAAAAGTATTCAAGCGGTAGAAGCCAAAGTACAGGCCTTGTCTGCCAAAGCACCTGCTGCTGCACCCGCACAAAACAACCAAGCGGTGATTCTTGAAATTCAAAAGCTTAAAAAAGATTTAGAAGCAGCGATTTCTGCTAACCAGATCGCTGCCAAAGCTGCGCGAGAACAAGAAAAAGCCGCTGAAAAAGCGGCAGAAAAAGCTGCCATTGCAGCTTCGCGCAACCCGCCTTTGACCTTGCCGGTTGCTGCAACAGAGGGTAAATCGGCTGAAAGCAAGGCGGCTGCAGAACTCAGGGCAAAAGCCAAGGCAGCTGAGGCCAAGGCTGCAGAAGCCAAGGCCGCAGAAGCCAAAGCACAAGCCAAGGCGGCGGCTGAGGCCAAAGCCGCGGAAGACGCCAAGGCAGCAGAAGCCAAGGCCAAGGCAGACGCCAAGGCGGCGGAGGCCCGTGCCAAGGCGATTGAGGCCAGAGCCGCAGCAGAGCGAGCTGCTCAGCCCCCCGCCATTCCCCCACGCGCCCAGCCGAAAGAAGACCGAGTGGTCTACCCTCGTCCGAATACAGATAACTAAGCAGCCAATTAAGGCGCCAGTTCCAGCGACAGTTGATCGTCAAGCTGAAAATGCTTGGGCGTAGCCAGTGGCCAAAACTGGGTAAATACGGTGGGCATACCTTTGGTGGGTTTTTTCAACAAAGAGCCTTCTGCCAAGCTGGGGTACAAATCTTCCAATGAACAGATTTGGTGAGCGCTGACGCGGCGCATGATGTGCTTGGCCTGCAGCTTGTCAGGCGATGAAAAACCGGCTGCTTGTAAAAATTCCTGCAATGCCTCCAAGGTATGGAGGTGGAAATTTTTCACCCGCTGGGCTTTGCTGGGCACCACCAAGGCGATTTGCCGCTGCGGGTCTTGGGTGGT
>JAIXYA010000002.1 GCA_027490485.1 Comamonadaceae bacterium | reverse complement strand
GCATGATGATGAAGTTCTGGAAGGCCGCCATCTGGTCGAACTTCTCAGCCCACAGGCCGGCGATCAGCCCCATCGAACCCAGCAGACCCGAACCCAGCACCGCAAAGGTGATGATCCACCAGGGTTCCACGAAGGACACGGGCACGAAAGCCGCGGTCATCAAGAACACCCCCAGGCCCACCGCCAAGCCCCGCACCATCGCCGCCCCCACATAGGCCGCGAACCAGGCCCAGTGCGACAGAGGCGTCACGAGCAGGAACACGAGGTTGCCCGTGACCTTGCTTTGGATGAGCGAACTGCTGGTGTTGGCAAAGCTGTTCTGCAGCACACTCATCATCACCAGACCCGGCAGAAGGAAACCGGTGTAGCCCACGTTGTCGTACACCTGCACGTGGTCTTCCAGCACGTGGCCGAAGATCAGCAGGTACAGCAGCGCGGTGAGCACTGGTGCCCCAATGGTCTGGAAGCTCACCTTCCAGAAGCGCAGCACTTCCTTGCGGAACAGCGTGCCTGCGCCCTCGAGGGAGAAGCCCTGGCTCATGCTGCCGCCTCCGTGGACGCCTGCGTGGTCTGCAAGGCTGCAGCCCGCTGCGCCTCGGCCTGGGCCGGGTTCTGCATGATTTCCAGGAACACGTCCTCCAGGTCCGCGCGGCCAATTTCCAGGTCTTCCACACGCACGCCCTGTTCACGCAAGCCGCGCAACAGCGTCTCCACCTCCTGCGCACCGTGGGCCTGCATCTGTACGCTGCGGCCCGTCACGCGCGCCTGCGCGGCAATCGCGGCAGGCAAGGTCTGGTCGGTCTTGAAGCGCAGCATGGTGCTGGCGGTGCCGGCCAATAGGTTCTCGGTTCGGTCCAGCGCCACGATGCGGCCCTTCTTGAGCATGGCGATGCGTCCGCACAGCGCTTCAGCCTCTTCCAGGTAGTGGGTGGTCAGCAGCACCGTGTGTCCCTGCTTGTTCAAGCGCGAAATGAACTGCCACAGCGTCTGGCGCAACTCCACGTCCACGCCGGCGGTGGGCTCGTCCAGCACGATCACCGGCGGGCGGTGCACCAAGGCCTGCGCCACCAGCACACGGCGCTTCATGCCGCCTGAGAGTTGACGCATATTGTAGTTGGCCTTGTCAGCCAGCCCCAAGCAATCCAGTAATTCGTCAAGCCAAGCGTCGTTGCCGGTGATGCCGAAATAGCCCGACTGAAAACGCAGCGCTTCACGTACGGTGAAAAACGGGTCGAACACCAATTCTTGCGGCACCACACCCAAGATGTTGCGCACCTGCGCAGACTGGGTTTGTACGTCCAAACCCTGTACTTTAATATGGCCACTGCTGGGCTGCAACAAACCCGCCAAGATGCTGATGAGGGTAGTTTTGCCTGCGCCGTTGGGGCCGAGCAGACCGAAAAACTCGCCTTGCTCAATGTCAAAGCTCACGCTATCGAGGGCCTTGAAAGCGCCGCGAGCGCCAGTGAAGGTTTTATTGACGGACTGAAAGGAAATGGCTGTCATAAGTGAAGCCATCGATTCTAAGGCTTCGAGGGTCTAGGCCTCTTAAGCTTGAAGTTCAAGCAAATCTTGTACGCCATAGACGCGCGCCAAAGCCAGCGCCTTAGCGGGCAAGCCTGAGACTGTCAAGGCATGTTGGTGTTGTGCAGCCTCACGCAAACCGGTCAGCAACACGGCCAAAGCAGAAGAGTCAAATTGCTGCAAAGCCGAGGCGTCGACACGAAGCGAGGGCTGGGTTCGTGCCAAGGCGCCCAACTGCTGCGCCACCGTCGCCGCTTGGGCATGGGTGAGTTGCGCGGGCAATTGAAAAACCGTGCCGTCTTTCACTTGCGGCTGTTCGATTTGTTGCGCTCTGCCAAAGTGGCAATCAGGCCGTCCACGCCTTTGGCATTGATTTCCTGAGAAAACTGGGTGCGGTAGTTGTCCACCAACCAGACGCCCAATATATTGAAGTTGTAGATTTTCCAACCGCCTGGTGCATCGGCATTTTTCTCTAGCCGATAGTCCAAAGGGATGGGCTCATTGCCGCCGCGAATTTCCGATCGCACCACCACCTCGTTGTCTTCGGCACTGCCCTTGAAACCTTTGACCACAATGGTGTGGCTGTCTTTGGCTTGCGACAAAGCACCGGCATAGCTGCGCACCAACAACATTTTGAATTCTTCTTGTAAACGCGTTTGTTGCTCAGGCGTGGCTTTGCGCCAAGCCGGGCCAACAGCAGAGGCGGTCATGCGCTGAAAATTGACATTGGGCAGCACCTTGGTGTCCACCAAATTGGCCAGTTTTTGCATATCGCCGGATTTAACGGCAGGGTCCTTGCGAACCACCTCCATTAACTCATTGGACAACTGCTGCATGAATGCGTCAGGCGCCTGCGGTGCGGCATAGGCTGGCAGGGCCAAGCCCGCGAGCACCAACAGACCCGTATTCATCAACCGGCTAAGCCGCACCGTTACCTGGGAAATGCTTTGCTGGAACATGTCAGCACCTTGAGCGTCTTTGTAAAGGGATGTCATTATTGGTTATTTGGGCTGTTTTTGTTATCAAGGCCATTATTTTTCTTCCAACTCGTCCACGTCCGAGGGCGGGCCACGGCGGACCTCGGCACGGCGTTTTTGCAAATAAGCATCACGTACAAAGCTGTATTTGTCCAAAGCCACCTCGTTCAAACGGTCGTCCATGCCCAAAAACTGAGCTCTTTTGTCCACCAAACGCAAAGCGATGCCTTGGTTTCGGGAAGCCACGGGGTTGATTTGCCCCCAAGGGTCGCCGTGTCGGTCAACCAGCAAGGCAGCAGTGTCACGGGCGGTGGAGGGCCCGAGCAAAGGAAGCACCACATAGGGGCCCGAAGGCATGCCCCAGTAACCCAAGGTTTGGCCAAAGTCGGCGGTATACCTTTGCAAGCCCACATGCGTGCCTACGTCGATCAAGCCATACAGACCAACGGTGGAGTTGACCACCACCCGAGCACCGGTCTCCAAGGTTTCTTTGGGTTTGAGTTGCAAACCGTTGTTTACCACCGACCATACATCGCGCAAGTTACCAAAGAAGTTTTTGACGGTGGTTTGCAGCAAATTGGGCGTGTAGTCTTGGTACGACTTGGCCACGGGTTTTAAAACAGCTTGGTCCACGCTTTCATTGAAGGCGTCGATTTTTCGGTTGGTGGCCTCAAACGGGTCCAAGGGGTTCCCACCCGAAGTGCTGGCACAACCCACCAAGGCCAGCAGCAAAGCTGCCAGGCACAAGCGCAGGGTAGAAGTCAGGCGGGGCATGCTTATTTGCTTTCTGGTGCAGCGGGTTCGGCTGCTTTGTTATAGAGGAATTTGCTGATGAGGTTCTCCAACACCACAGCAGACTGGGTATCTTGGACTTTGTCGCCTTCGGCCAACACTTTTTCTTCTGCACCGGCCTCTATGCCGATGTACTGCTCACCGAGCAAGCCACTGGTGAGAATCTTCAAGGAGCTGTCTTTGGGGAACTGGTGCTGGGTTTCAATCGCCATGACCACCCGGGCTTGGTAGCTGTTGCCATCAAAATTGATGTCTTTGACGCGGCCCACCACCACACCAGCGCTTTTGACCGCCGCTTGTTTTTTCAAGCCGCCAATGTTGTCGAACAGGGCGGAGACGGTATAGGTTTTTTGAAAGCTCAGACTGAGCAAATTGGCCGACTGCAGCGCCAAAAACAGCAACGCTGCCGTGCCAATCAGCACCAGCAAACCTACCCAAACATCATTGCTCGATCGTTGCATTTTGGGAAGCCCCTTTAAATTGAAAACATCAAAGCCGTGAGAACAAAGTCTAAGGCCAACACGCTCAGAGACGCCAACACCACGGTGCGGGTGGTGGCACGTGCCACGCCCTCGGGCGTGGGCTGCGCCTCAAAACCTTGGCGCAAAGCGACAAAGCTGACCGTGATGCCAAACACCAAACTTTTGACGACCCCATTGCCCACATCTTGCCAAACATCGACGCCGCTTTGCATCTGACCCCAAAACGAGCCGCTGTCCACACCAATCATCAAAACACCGACCACCCAGCCGCCCAAAATACCCACAGCGCTGAACACCGCCGCCAAGATGGGCATGACCAGCACACCGGCCCAAAAACGTGGCGCCAAAATACGCCGAGCAGGGTCGATAGCCATCATCTCCATGGCACTGAGTTGTTCACCCGCTTTCATCAAACCAATCTCGGCGGTGAGCGATGTGCCAGCCCTGCCCGCAAACAACAAGGCGCTGACCACAGGCCCCAGTTCACGCACCAAGCTGAGCGCCACCAACAAACCCAAAGCCGAGGCCGAACCATAGCGCTGCAAGGTGTAATAACCTTGCAAACCCAGCACAAAGCCGACAAACAAACCCGACACCGAAATGATGGCCAAAGAGTAATTGCCCAAAAAATGCATTTGGTCACGCACCAAACCAAAACGGCGCAAACAGTCAGGCGCAAAGGACAGCAAGCGCACAAACAAGCGGGCAGCGTGGCCGATGTCGGCCAGCCAACTGCGGGTGACCCAACCCATGTGGGCAATGCCTTTGAAGATCATGGGCGACCCCCAGAGGCTTGCACACCAAAGTCTTGGCCCGCAGAGGGTGCTGGGTAATGGAAACGCACAGGGCCATCGGGGGCGGCACTGACAAACTGGTGGACCAAAGGATCGCGGCTTTGGCGCACTTCGTCAGGCGTGCCTTGCGCGGCGATACGACCATTGGCCAACACAATCACTTGATCGGCAATCGCAAAGGTTTCGTCCAAATCGTGTGAAACAACGATGCTGGTCAAGCCCAGCGCATCATTCAACTGGCGAATCAAACGCGCTGCGGTACCTAAAGAGATGGGGTCCAAACCTGCAAAAGGTTCGTCGTACATCACCAACTCGGGGTCCAAAGCAATCGCACGGGCCAAAGCCACCCGCCGCGCCATACCGCCCGATATTTCACTGGGCAGCAAGTCACGCGCACCGCGCAAGCCCACGGCCTCAAGCTTCATCAACACAATGTCGCGCACCATGGATTCGGGCAGCGTGGTGTGCTCACGCAAGGGAAAGGCCACGTTATCGAACACGCTGATGTCGGTGAACAATGCGCCAAACTGAAACAGCATGCCCATGCGACGACGTGCGGCATACAGTTGGTCGTGGGAAAGTTGGGACACCTCTTGACCGTCAAACAACAGGCTGCCCGATTGGGCTTGGTATTGCCCCCCAATCAGGCGCAAAACCGTGGTTTTGCCGCCCCCCGAAGCCCCCATGAGGGCGGTGATTTTGCCGCGCGGTATCTCCAAAGTGACGCCTTCCAAAATAGGGCGTTCACCGTAACCAAAGTGCAGATCGCGCAAAACGACCAAAGAGGAGGAGGGAGAGGACATGAACTGCCTACTTTAACGCGGCAGCTCGCTCTCGCCCATCAGGTACTGGTCAATGGTGCGTGCGGCTTGGCGACCTTCGCGGATCGCCCAGACCACCAGCGACTGGCCGCGACGCATGTCGCCTGCGGCAAACACCTTGGGCACATTGGTGGTGTAGCCCCCCTCTTCGGTGTGCGCCTTGGCATTGCCACGGTTGTCTTTGTCCACCCCAAAGGCTTCCAGCACCGAGGCCACGGGGTTGGTAAAGCCCATGGCCAGCAACACCATGTCGGCCTTGTATTCTTTTTCGGTGCCGGCGATTTCGGTGAGCTTGCCGTCTTTCATCTCGACATGGACGGTTTTGAGGGCCGTGAGTTGGCCGTTTTTGCCAATGAATTCTTTGGTGGAAATGGCGAACTCGCGCTTTAACACGCCTTTTTCCGCGCCCTCTTCGTGGCTGGAGCTGGTGCGCAATTTGAGCGGCCAGTAAGGCCAGACCAGAGGCTTGTCTTCGTGTTCGGGGGGCATGGGCATGACTTCAAACTGCACCACACTGGCCGCACCGTGGCGAGTGCTGGTACCCACGCAATCCGAGCCGGTGTCGCCACCGCCAATCACGATCACGTGTTTGCCATCGGCGCGCAGTTGGTCCTTCAGTTTGTCGCCAGCAACAACTTTGTTTTGTTGTGGCAAACATTCCATGGCGAAATTCACGCCCTCGAGTTCACGCCCAGGCACGGGCAGG
>JAIXYA010000162.1 GCA_027490485.1 Comamonadaceae bacterium | reverse complement strand
TGGCCTTGGCAAGTCTGGGGCTGTTGGTACTTTGGCAAAATTTGTTACCCAAGGTCTTGCCCGAAGTTTGGGCTAAGCGTTTGGGTGTGATGCCAGGCTCGCTGTTGGTGCTGGTACTCAGCACGCTTGCTACGGTGGGCATGGGCCTGCCGGTAGACACCTTGGGCAACCGTTTTGGCGGTATACCTGACAGCTTGCCTGCATGGACTTGGCCGTCTTTTAATTTGGACCAACTGCAGGCCGTTTTTTTGCCCAGCATCACCTTGGCGCTGCTGGGTGCGATCGAGTCTTTGCTGTGTGCGAGGGTGGCGGACAAGCTTATTCACGACCGACATGACCCCAACCAAGAGTTGATGGCGCAAGGCATTGCCAACATGGCCATGCCTTTTGTGGGCGGCATGCCCGCCTCCGGCACGATTGCCCGCACCATGACAAATGTGAACAACGGCGCCACCAGCCCTGTGGCAGGCATGGTCCACGCCCTCAGCCTGTTGCTGGTGATGCTGTTGGCGGCTCCCTTGGCATTTCATGTGCCTTTGGCGGCCCTCAGCGCCATCTTGGTGTTTGTGGCTTGGAACATGGGCGAGTGGCATGCCTTTACCGATTTGCAGCAATTTCGCTGGCCCTACCGCCTGACCCTGCTGGCCGTCTTTGTGTTGACCGTCACAGTGGATTTGAGTATGGCGGTGATGGTGGGTTTGGTGGCTGCCTCTCTCACCTTTTTGTTTCGCATCTCCAGCCTCAGCCGCAGCGAGGTGTTGTGGCGGGACCTGAAAACCCAAGTGCTTTGTCTACAAGGGGCTTTGTTTTTCGGAGCCGTGAATTTGATCGAGCAACGCATCGACGATTTGCCCAGCCAGCGCTTGGTGCTGGATTGCGCAGCCCTGATCTACATCGATTCCAGCGGGGCAGAGGCCTTGGGACAACTGTTCGAGGCTTGCCAGCAACAAGGCGTGCTGTTTCAACTGGCAGACTTGCGCGGACAACCCTTGGACATCTTGCAGCGCTGCGGCCTGTTGGTGGACATTGGCGAAGAAAATTGCCTCAATGATGCACAGGCGCTGGTAAAAACCCTTGCTGGGTAGAATGCGTCTCCCCTTTGAGGACCCCTGTCATGTCACTGTTTGCCCGCCCCGAATACGTCTCTGAAACCTCGCTGTTCATCGATCAGTTGAAGCAGGCCAAGCCCCCGCTGGAAGCCGCGCAACGACAGGGTCGCGCCTTGCTATGGGACAAGCCCCTCAATGCCAAGGAACAAAGCGAATTCACCGCAGCCAAGGTGGCGCAAAAGCCTTACGTTTATTTCAATCCCAGCGTCAAGTGAACACACCTGAATTGCCAGCCAATTGGCAAGGACCCAGCGGCGACCTGCCCCACATGCCCACGGTCATCGACCATGTGGCGGTGGCCCGCTTGTATGGCGAACCGCTGTTTGCCATGCCGCAGGACCTGTATATCCCACCCGATGCCTTGCAAATCTTTTTAGAAGCCTTTGAAGGTCCGCTGGACTTGCTGTTGTACCTGATCCGCAAGCAAAACTTCAATATCTTGGACATCCCCATGGCGGGTCTCACCCGCCAGTACCTGAGTTATGTGGAAGAAATCCGCAAAACCAACCTTGAGCTTGCCGCTGAATATTTGCTGATGGCGGCCATGCTGATTGAAATCAAATCACGCATGCTGCTGCCTCCCAAAAAGGTGGCCGAAGGCGTGGAAGCCGAAGACCCGCGTGCCGAACTGGTGCGCCGCTTGTTGGAATACGAGCAACTGAAATTGGCCGCGGCCAATCTGAACCAATTTCCGCAACAAGGGCGGGACTTTTTACGCGCTCAGGTGTACATCGAGCAGTCCATGCAACCGCGATTCCCCCACGTGGATGCGGTGGAATTACAGCAAGCGTGGGCAGATATTTTGCGTCGTGCCAAACTGGTGCAACACCACAAAATCAGCCGCCAAGAACTGTCGGTACGCGAACACATGAGCATCGTCTTGAAAAAACTCCAAGGCCAGCGTTTTGTTGAATTTGCCGATTTATTCGATCCCAGCTTGGGCGTGCCTGTGCTGCTGGTGACCTTCATCGCCTTGCTTGAACTCGCCAAAGAAACTTTGGTCGACATCACCCAAGCCGAGGCCTATGCGCCCATTTATGTGCGACTGGCTTACGCACCCGTTAACTGATTTTTTGAGGAAAACCCGCCCTGAGCGTTCAACCCAGCGTACCCACCAACGCCAAGCGCCCTGCCATGACCCTGCACAGCTTGATGAAGATGTACAGCGAAGGCGAAAAAATCACCATGCTCACCGCCTATGACGCCACCTTTGCCGCTTTGGCGGATTTGGCAGGTGTGGAAGTGATTTTGGTGGGCGACTCTTTGGGCATGGTGTGCCAAGGCCACAACAGCACCTTGCCGGTGACGCTGGACGCCATGCGCTACCACACCGAGTGCGTGGCACGTGGCGTGCAAAAGCAAAACGGCCGCCCCATCGTCTTGGGGGACATGCCTTTTGGCACTTACGCCACGCCCGAACAGGCGTTTCGCAGTGCCAGCGAATTGATGCGGGTGGGTGCGCACATGGTCAAACTCGAAGGCGGTGCTTGGTTGGCCCCGACGGTGGAGTTTTTGGTGACGCGTGGCATACCGGTGTGTGGCCACATTGGCCTGACCCCGCAAAGCGTCAACACCTTGGGCGGCTACCGAGTACAAGGCCGCACCGACAGCGCTGCTCAGCAGTTGACGCAAGACGCTTTGCAGTTGGAAAAAGCCGGTGCGCAAATGCTGGTAATGGAAATGGTGCCTGCGGTGCTGTCTGGCGACATCACCCGCGCCTTGAGCACTTGCGCCACCATCGGCATTGGTGCGGGTGTGGACACAGCGGGACAGATTTTGGTGTTGCACGATATGTTGGGTGCCACCCAAGGCAAGGTGCCCAAATTTGCCCACAACTTCATGAACGAAGCCTCCACCATCCAAGACGCGATGACTGCCTTTGTTCGTGCTGTCAAAGAGCAACGCTTTCCTGTGAACGAATTGCACGCTTGGTAAGCACCGCATGTTGATCGCCCGTACGCTGGCCGAATTGCGCCAGCATTTGCAGCGCTTTGAGCGACCCGCGTTTGTGCCCACCATGGGCAATTTGCATGAGGGCCATTTGCACCTGCTGCAAGTGGCCAAGCCTTTGGGCGATGTGTTGGTGGCCAGCATCTTCGTCAACCGCTTGCAGTTTTTGCCCCACGAAGACTTTGCCAGCTACCCGCGCACCTTCGATGCGGACTGCGCCAAACTGCGCGAACAGGGTTGCGATCTGTTGTTTGCACCCGATGAGGCTGAGCTTTACCCCCAGCCCCAAACCTTCAAAGTACAACCCGACCCCGCATTGGCCGATATCTTGGAAGGGCAGTTTCGCCCTGGTTTTTTCACCGGTGTATGCACCGTGGTGATGAAACTGTTCATGGCGGTGTTCGCCGGAAAAGCGCAGGGCGTGGCGGTGTTTGGCAAAAAAGACTACCAACAGCTGATGGTGATTCGCCAGATGGTGAATCAATTTGTCTTGCCCGTGGAACTGGTGGGCGTAGACACCTGCCGCGCCGCCGATGGTTTGGCGCTGAGTTCGCGCAACGGCTACTTGAGTGCCGCTG
>JAIXYA010000249.1 GCA_027490485.1 Comamonadaceae bacterium | reverse complement strand
GGTTTCCTGCATGAAAGGCGTGGCGGTAACTGAACATGCGGTATCGTAACCCGCTCAAAGCAAAATAGCTAAAAAACCCAATAAATGTCATAGAATGGCAAGCTTCGCAGTGAACAAGGCCCCGCGGCGGAGTTTTGATCCCCACCTAAGAGGTTCCCAGAAGAGGAACACCGACCGTGGAAAAGGGCCCCACAACCCACTCTAGGAAAACAAATGTCCACTTTCAGCGCAAAACCCGCTGACGTGACGCATGAGTGGTTTGTGATTGACGCCACCGACAAGGTGCTCGGACGGATTGCCAGCGAAGCAGCCCTCCGTTTACGCGGCAAGCACAAAGCCATTTATACGCCCCACGTCGATACCGGCGACTACATTGTCGTCATCAACGCATCCAAAATTCGTGTCACAGGCAACAAGTCCTTGGACAAGATGTACCACCGCCATTCTGGCTACCCAGGTGGCATCTCCAGCATGAACTTTCGTGATATGCAAGCCAAGCACCCTGGCCGTGCTTTGGAAAAAGCTGTCAAAGGCATGCTGCCCAAAGGTCCTTTGGGTTTTGCCATGATCAAAAAGCTCAAGGTGTACGGCGGAGCCGAGCATCCCCACACCGCCCAACAGCCTAAAGTGCTGGATATCCCAGGAGCGTCGAAATGATTGGTGAATGGAACAATGGCACCGGCCGTCGCAAATCCAGCGTGGCACGCGTGTTTCTGAAAAAAGGCACGGGCCAAATCAAGATCAATGGCAAAGACATCACCGAGTACTTCGGTCGTCAAACCTCCATCATGATCGCCAAGCAACCCTTGTTTTTGACTCAACATGCCGAATCTTTCGACATCCAGATCAATGTGCAAGGTGGTGGTGAATCTGGTCAAGCAGGTGCAGCCCGTCACGGTATTACCCGCGCCCTGATCGATTACGACGCAACGCTCAAGCCTGTGCTTTCCGCAGCTGGCTTTGTCACCCGCGATGCGCGTGAAGTTGAACGTAAAAAGGTCGGTTTACACGGTGCTCGTCGCCGTAAGCAGTTCAGCAAACGCTGAGGCTTTTTATGCCCACACTGCGTGGGCATGGCCAAACAGAGCCGCTGGCATTCCTGCTCGCGGCTTTTTTTTGGTCGCCCGAATAACCCTGCCTAGGTTATTGTTGAGTAAACTAGGTTACTATTAAGACATCGAGATATTGGAGTGCGCAATGAGTGCCTTAGCTGAAGCAACACCCACCACCATGCCTGAACCCATCGTGTTCACCGATAGCGCGGCTGCGAAAGTGGCCGATTTGATCGCTGAAGAAGGCAATACCGACTTGAAATTGCGAGTCTTTGTCCAAGGTGGCGGCTGTTCAGGCTTTCAATATGGCTTCACCTTTGATGAGATCACCAATGAAGACGACACCACCATGTCCAAAAATGGCGTGTCTCTGCTGATTGACGCCATGAGTTACCAGTATTTATTAGGCGCTGAAATCGATTACAAAGAAGATTTGCAAGGTGCTCAGTTCGTCATTAAAAACCCCAATGCCACCTCTACCTGTGGCTGTGGTTCTTCCTTCTCCGCTTAAGTTTTAAGCGGGGTACAGCCCGCCCAAGATACGAAAGCCTTTGGCACCGGTCACTTCAGGCAGGTTGCCAGGCAAACCCATCACAAACTGTCTTGCCAGCCACGCAAACGCAGCTGCTTCAACTTGCAAAGGTGGCAAGCCATGGGACGCAGTCGTACTGACCGCCACCTTGGGAAGATAACTGCTAAGCAGCGACATCAGGTGCAGGTTGTAGGCTCCGCCACCACACACCCATAGACGACTGGTTTTAGGCGCAAAACGAGCCACAGCCTCTGTGGCACTGAGAGCACTCAGGTGCACCAAGCTGGCTTGAACATCCACAGGAGACAAGTCTGGGAAGTCTGAAAGGTGTTCATTAAGCCAATCTGCATGAAACAAATCACGGCCTGTGCTTTTGGGGGGTGCGAGTGCAAAAAAAGGTTCGGCCAGCATACGTTCAATGAGCGCTGCAGACGGTTTTCCCTTGGCGCTCCAAGCGCCATCTGCATCGTAGGCTTGCCCCAGGTGTTGCTGACACCACAGATCGAGCAGGACATTGCCTGGGCCGCAGTCAAAACCAGAAATACTGTTGTCCGGGTGCAAGATGCTGAGGTTGGCCATACCGCCCATATTCAGTATGGCGGTAGTTTCTGTCGTATTGCCCCACAACGATTGGTGAAATGCAGGCACCAAAGGAGCACCTTGACCACCGGCAGCAACATCTCTGCTGCGGAAATCGGCCACCACATCGACACCACAAAGTTCGGCCAGCAAAGAGGGGTTATTGAGTTGCAGAGTGTAGCCAACACCATCGTGCAAACCCGGTTGGTGACGCACGGTTTGTCCATGAACCCCAACAGCACGAATCGCAGCAGGACGCAGCCCTTGCTGATCAAGCAATAAATGGATGGCGTGGGCGTAAACCTTGGCCAAAGCATTGGCAGCCAATGCAGATTCGTGCAATTCGTTGACACCAGCATGGTTGAGATCCAGCAGTGTTTGCTTTAATGCCACTGAAAAGGGCAAAGTTTGGTGAGCCAAGACATTGCAACCAGATGCAAAGTCCACCAAAACCGCATCGACCCCGTCAAGTGAGGTTCCCGACATCACGCCTATATAGAGCGTGGACATAAGTGGTTCAGGGTGCAGGCAGCGCCAAAGAGGCAGAGGCCAATTGTTGTCCAACCTGCTTGGCCAGTTGATCAAATGCGGGTCGCGCTTGGGCAGATACGGGTACGGTCTCGCTTTTACGCGCCATCACCAGAGGGTCTTGGTGTTTGCCATTGACACGAAATTCAAAATGCAGATGCGGGCCGGTTGCCCACCCTGTGGCGCCCACTTTGCCAATGGACTGACCTTGCGCGACAGATTGACCGCGTTTAACCAGCATTTGACTCAAATGGGCGTAAACCGTGGAGTGGCCGTTATGGTGTTTCACCACGACTGCGTTGCCATAGCCACCCATATTGCCTGCGCTTTCAACAACGCCAGTGCCAATTGAGCGCACAGAAGTGCCAGTGGGTGCAGCGTAATCCACCCCCAGGTGAGCACGCCAAGTTTGCAAGATGGGGTGAAAGCGCATCTTGAAACTGCTGCTGATGCGCGAGAAGGTCAAAGGGGAGGCCAAGTAAGTGCGACGCAAACTTTGTCCCTCAAGGTTGTAATAGCCTCCTGGATGACTATTGCTTTCTTGAAACCACATGGCTTGAAACGATTTGCCGCGGTTGACAAACTCTGCGCTCAAAACCTTGCCTGATTTGAGGGTCTCGCCATCAGCTTCTAGCGTTTCATAGGCCACAGTGAAGCGGTCACCAACGCGCAAGGCGCGGTGAAAATCAATATCACCAGAAAAAATCTCAGCCAACTGAACCGCGATGCTGTCTGGTATGCGTGCCTCGTCGGTAGCGGCAAACAAAGAGCTTTGAATGAATGCACTAGAAAGGCGAACCGAGGATGCAAGCTCGCCAGTTTCAAGCCGTGCAACAAAAACTTGGTCTTGACGTTCGATGACCAAGCGTTGAAAGCTGACACTGCTGTCGGTGGCCCAACGTGCCGTCAAACGCAGCAAGCGGTTGTCATTGTCCATTTCAGCGCGGATCAAGCGGCCAGCACGGCCAAGTAAATTGCTACGCACCAAGGCATTTGCACGCATGAAGTCAGCAGCCTGTGCATCGCTGACATTCAATCGGGCCAACAAACTGTCAGCGCTGTCGCTCGAGCGGGAAGTATCAGCGCGGTATAGGCGAATATCGCCCTTCATCAAACTTTGCATTTGACTGTCCAGCGACAGGGTGCTGACCGTCTCCACCAGCTGCTTGACGGGCAGAGAGGAAGACCGCGGCGACAATCCAGCCACAGCCAGTGCGCCACCTGCGCCCAAGAGCAGCAACAGACTGATGTGCCATACCCATGGTTTGGATGTGGGCACAGCGTCTAGCGAAGAAGGTGTATCGAACGGTTGCAAACTGCAATATCCTGTGGTTGAAGTGAGCAGGCAAAGGAAAGATCACAGCCCGTTCAAATGAGCGCAGAGTATACAAGCACTTTTACTGACAAAAATCTTAAATTTTTATATGAATCAAGGATCTACATCGGGAACCTCAATTCCGGAAGAGGTTTTGCATGCCATGCAAGTCAGCCATCGTGGTTGCGAGGAATTGCTGCCCGAACAAGAGTGGCTGAAAAAATTACTGCGGTCTCACACCAGCGGCACGCCATTGCGCATCAAGCTGGGGCTGGACCCGACCGCGCCGGACATCCACATTGGCCACACCGTGGTGCTGAACAAAATGCGCCAACTGCAGGATTTGGGGCATCAGGTGATCTTTTTGATCGGTGACTTCACCTCCTTGATCGGTGACCCGTCAGGGCGCAACAGCACCCGTCCGCCATTGACGCCTGAGCAAATCAAGCTCAATGCGGACACTTATTACAAGCAGGCCAGCATGGTGCTAGACCCTGCCAAAACCGAAATTCGCTACAACAGCGAATGGAGTGAGCCCTTAGGGGCCAGCGGCATGATCCAACTTGCTTCGCGCTACACCGTGGCACGCATGATGGAGCGCGACGATTTTCACAAGCGCTTCCACGGCGGCCAGTCCATCAGCGTGCATGAATTTTTGTATCCGCTGATGCAAGGCTATGACAGCGTGGCCTTGAAAAGCGACTTGGAATTGGGCGGCACCGACCAAAAATTCAATCTGCTGATGGGGCGCCATTTGCAGCAAGAGTATGGGCAGGAGCCGCAATGCATTTTGACCATGCCCCTGCTGGAAGGCTTGGACGGCGTGGACAAAATGTCCAAAAGCAAAAACAACTACATCGGCATCACCGAAGAGGCCAACACCATGTTTGCCAAGGTCTTGTCCATCAGTGACACCTTGATGTGGCGTTGGTACACCTTGCTGAGCTTTCAAAGCTTGGAGGCCATCGCCGCTTTGAAGGCCGAGGTCGAGGGCGGACGCAACCCGCGCGACGCCAAGGTGATGTTGGCCAAAGAAATCACCACCCGCTTTCACAGCGCGGCCTTGGCCGATGCGGCCGAGCAAGACTTTGTCAACCGCAGCAAAGGCGGCATCCCCGATGTGATTCCCGAGGTGAACCTGAGCGGCGCACCGCTGGGCATTGCGGCGCTGTTGAAAAGTGCGGGCTTGGCGCCTTCGAGCAGCGAGGCCAGTCGTTTGATCGATGGCGGCGGTGTGCGCATCGATGGCAGTGTGGTCAGCGACAAAGGTTTGAAGCTGGTGGCGGGCACTTATGTGGTGCAGGTGGGCAAGCGCAAGTTTGCGCGCGTGAACCTTGCTTGAAACGCTTGAAGTCCCGGCTGCCCTGAAGCGTTTGTATGAATTTTCTCATTCGACTCCAACCTAAAACGCTGTTGTGGGCGTCGGTGGTCGTGGCCATCATCACTATCTTGTTGAAAACCTTGGCTTGGTACATCACCGATTCAGTGGGTCTGTTGTCGGACGCCATGGAGTCGTTTGTGAACTTGGCCAGCGCCATCTTTGCTTTGTTGATGGTGACGGTGGCTGAACAACCTGCCGATGAAGAACATCCTTACGGCCACCACAAGGCCGAGTATTTTTCATCCGGCTTTGAGGGCATCCTCATCATGGGTGCAGCCGCAGCCATTATTTGGGCATCGGCACACCGGATATTTGATCCTCAGCCAGTTGATGATTTAGGTTGGGGTTTGGCGCTTTCGGTGGCCAGTTCTGCCTTGAATGCTTTGCTGGCTTGGGTGATGTTTGGCGCAGCCAAGGTGCATCGTTCCATTGCTTTGGAAGCTGACGCTAAGCATTTGGTTACCGATGTGTGGACATCGGCAGGGGTTGTGTTGGGCTTGAGCTTGGTTTACGTCACAGGGTGGTTGTGGCTAGATGCCTTGGTCGCTATGGCTGTGGCATTGAATATTTTGAAAGAAGGCTTTCATCTGATTTGGCGCTCTTCTCAAGGTTTGATGGATGAAGCTGTGGAGCCAGAAGTGCTGTCGCAAATCAAAGAAGTGTTAAATGGTTTTGAGCATCAAAGAGGTGAAGTTCATATCATTCGTTTCGACCACGTCACCACGCGCCGCGCAGGGCAGCGCCGCTTTGTCGATATGCATATGCATATGCCCGCCAGTTGGTCGCTTGGAAGAGCAGCTGCATTACGTACCAGCGTGGAGCAAGCGCTGATGAGTTCGGTACCTGGGCTGCGTGCCACCATTCAATTACTGCCCAATGATGTAGAAGCGCATTTCGATGATGTGAGGGATTTGAAGTGAAGGGGTCAAGCTCCAATGAACCCATTGATAATCCCCGCATGACCCAAGCTTTCAGCGTACTACCCCTCTCCCCCGACACCCTCACCAACCTCGATCAACTCGGCTACACCGAGATGACCCCCATCCAAGCGGCGAGTTTGCCGCTGGCACTGGCTGGCCAAGACCTGATCGCGCAGGCCAGCACCGGCAGCGGCAAAACCGCGGCGTTTGGCTTGCCTGTGGTGGAAAAACTCACGGCGAATTTTCATGCGGTGCAAGCCTTGGTGATGTGCCCCACCCGAGAATTGGCCGATCAGGTCACCACCGAAATTCGGCGCTTGGCACGTGCAACCGCCAACATCAAAGTGGTGACGCTGTGCGGTGGTGTGGCCTTGCGCGGTCAAGAGCAAAGCCTGCAACATGGCGCGCATGTGGTGGTGGGCACACCTGGCCGCATCTTGGACCATTTGACGCGTGGCAACCTGCGTTTGGATTCGGTGAAAACCTTGGTGCTCGATGAGGCCGACCGCATGCTGGACATGGGCTTCTTCGATGACATGAAACAACTTATCCAACAATGCCCAGCGAAACGACAAACCCTGTTGTTCTCAGCCACCTACCCCGAAGGCATTGCCAAGTTGTCGGCGCAGTTCATGCGCGACCCGCAAACCGTGAAAGTGCAAACGGTTCACCAGCCCGACAAAATCCGCCAAGTGTTTTACGAGGTGCGCGAAGACGAGCGCTTGCATGCGGTGTCTTTGTTACTGAACCACTTCCGGCCCGAATCGACGCTGGCCTTTTGCAACACCAAGCAGCAATGCCGCGAGTTGTTGGCGGTGCTGCAAGCCCAAGGCTTTGATGCGTTGGCACTGTATGGTGAGTTGGAACAACGTGAGCGAGATCAGGTCTTGGTGCAGTTTGCTAACCGCTCCTGTTCAGTGTTGGTGGCCACTGATGTAGCTGCGCGTGGCTTGGACATCAGCCAACTCAATGCGGTGATCAATGTGGATGTCACGCCCGACGCCGAACTGCACATCCACCGCATTGGCCGCACGGGTCGTGCCGATGCCCAAGGTTTGGCGCTGACCTTGGCCAGCTTGGACGAGATGGGGGCGGTTGGGCGCATCGAGGTGCTGCAGGGCCAAGAATCGCAATGGGCCAAGTTGTCGGCGTTAAGCCCTGCTGCGGGTGACAAGCTGCAAGCCCCCATGCGCACCCTGCAAATCGTGGGTGGGCGCAAAGAAAAAATCCGCGCGGGTGATGTATTGGGTGCCATGACCGGCGAGGCGGGTTTCACGGCCGATCAAATCGGCAAGATCAATGTGAATGAGTTTTCCACCTATGTGGCGGTGAACAGGGCGATTGCCCATACCGCGGTGGAGCGTTTATCCAAAGGCCGTATCAAAGGCAAAACGGTTCGCGTCCGTTTGTTGGACGAGGACGCATCTCAACGGTAAGGGTTGCGCAGCCCCAAACCGGCCAAGATAGCCACCTCATGCGCCTCCATGGCGTATGCGTCTTTCAACGATGTTTCGTGGTCCCAGCCTTGGGCATGCAACGCCCCATGCACCAACAGGTGTGCATAGTGTGCTGCCAATGTTTTGCCTTGTTGCTTGGCTTCTTGCGCGACCACAGGCGCACACAACACCAGATCTGCCATGACCACGGGTGACTGCGCGTAATCAAACGTCAGCACATTGGTCGCGTAGTCTTTGCCTCGGTAACTGTTGTTCAAGGCTCGACCTTCTTCGGCGTCGACGATGCGCACTGTCATTTCCGCATCTGCATCCAAAGCATGGCGGATGCAGCGCGTCACCATGTGTCGGGGCAGCGCAGCGCGGTGCCTGGCCGTATAAGGAATATCGCCAAATTGCAAGGACAGTTGAAGCTTTGCCAGCGCCATGTTCAATCCGCTTTGCGCTGCTTGTCGTAGGCGTCCACAATGCGCGCCACCAAGGGATGGCGCACCACATCCTTGCTGGTGAAGTGGGTGATGGCAATACCTGACACCCTTCGCAGCACATGTTCTGCGTCTACCAAACCACTGGGACTGCCTTTGGGCAGATCGATTTGACTCACATCACCCGTGATGACGGCTTTGGCACCAAAGCCGATACGTGTGAGGAACATCTTCATTTGCTCTGGCGTGGTGTTTTGTGCTTCATCCAAGATGACGAAAGCGTTGTTCAAGGTGCGACCGCGCATGAAAGCCAGGGGTGCAATTTCCAATGCGCTTCGCTCGAATGCTTTTTGTACCTTGTCAAAACCCATCAACTCATACAGCGCGTCGTAGAGAGGACGCAAATAAGGGTCAACCTTTTGACCCAAGTCACCGGGTAAAAAACCCAGTTTTTCGCCAGCTTCGACAGCTGGGCGGGTCAGGATGATGCGTTGCACCGCGCTGCGTTCCAGGGCGTCCACCGCGCTGGCAACTGCTAAATAGGTTTTACCGGTACCAGCAGGGCCAATGCCAAAGGTGATGTCGTGGTGGGCGATATTTTCCAAATACAGGGCTTGGGTGGGCGTGCGAGCTTGGACATCGTTGCGACGGGTTGTTAGGCCCATCGACCCATCTTTGTGGATGCCCATGTGCTCATCGCCTGCGAGCATCAGTTGCACCT
>JAIXYA010000105.1 GCA_027490485.1 Comamonadaceae bacterium | reverse complement strand
TGATGATTTACCACCACCAAGACGAGGCGGCAGAAAAAGGCTTTCCCGCCAAGGCTTATGCCGCATGGAAGGCGTGGTACGACACCACCATGGATACGCCTTGTATTGCGATTTGTTCCACCAGCCAAGGCGACCCACTTTGCAAAGGCTGTGGTCGTACTTTTGAGGAGGTGCAGCGCTGGCCTGAACTGAGTCCCGGGGCGAAGCGCTCGGTGTGGCGACGCATCACCTTGCATGGTCACTCGTGGCGGTTTAACCGCTATGCGGAACGCGCCAAGGAAGGCGCCAGGCCCACATAGTTGGCCGGTGTCAAAGCCAGCAGCCGCTGTTTTTCGCTCTCTGGAATGGCCAAACCGTGTATCAGCCCATGCAAGGCTTCGCGGGTGACGCGCTGGCCGCGTGTCAGGTCCTTGAGTTGCTCATAAGCACCCGCCACACCATAGCGTCGCATCACGGTTTGTATCGGTTCTGCCAACACTTCCCATGCGTTGTCCAAATCGGCTGCCAAGGCTTGGGGGTTGAGTTCAAGCTTATTCAGGCCTTGCAGCAGCGACTGGTAGGCTAAATCACAGTGGCCCAAAGCCACGCCCATGTTGCGCAGCACGGTGCTGTCGGACAAGTCGCGCTGCCAGCGGCTGATGGGCAGCTTTTCGCTCAAATGGCGCAGCAAGGCATTGGCCACGCCCAAATTGCCTTCAGCGTTTTCAAAGTCGATGGGGTTGACTTTGTGCGGCATGGTGGACGAGCCAATTTCGCCCTCTTTCAAGCGCTGTTTGAAATAGCCCAAAGAGATATAGCCCCACAAGTCGCGTGAAAGATCGATCAAGATGGTGTTGGTGCGGGCCATGGCATCGAACAACTCGGCCATGTAGTCATGCGGTTCGATTTGGATGCTGTAGGGTTGTTGCACCAAGCCCAAACCCCCTGCGCTTTGCGGCGACTCGATGACGCCACGCGCAAACGCTGGCCAATCGATGTCTGCACTGGCGGCCACATGGGCGTTGTAGTTGCCCACCGCGCCGTTCATCTTGGCCAACAGCGGCACGCTGTCTATGCGTTGGCGAGCGTTTAGCAAACGCATCAGCACATTGGCGATTTCTTTACCCACGGTGGTGGGACTGGCGGTTTGTCCATGGGTGCGACTCAGCATGGCTTCATTCGCATAGCGGTGCGCCATCTCGCGCAGTTTGTCGATCAAGGCATCCACCGCAGGTAACAGCACCTGTTCTCTGGCGGCTTGCAACTGCAAAGCATGGCTGGTGTTGTTGATGTCCTCGCTGGTGCAAGCGAAATGGATGAATTCATTGGCCTGCGTCAACTCTCCGCGCAGTGCTGCAGGCAGGCTGGTCAGTTGGCACTGGTCTTTGAGCCAGTATTCCACCGCCTTCACATCGTGGTTGGTGGTGCGCTCAATCGCTTTGATGGCCAGGCTGTCTTGGGGCGAAAAGCTTTGCACCAAATGCTGCAAATGCCCACGTGCGGCGTGGCTTAAAGGCGCGAATTCGGCCATGCCAGCATCGCTCAAGGCGATGAACCAAGCCACCTCCACCTGAACGCGGCGTTGCATAAAGCCGTGTTCGCTCATGAGCAGTTGCAAAGCATGGAGTTTGTTGGCGTAACGCCCATCCAAGGGCGACAAGGCGGTCACAGCAAAAGTATTCATATTGCCGATTCTAGGCGGGGCTTGTCAGCTTGGCGTGAGGCAGGCTCTTATTGTCTCTATAGAATGACCCGCAGCAAAACAAAATTAGCGTAAGTATGAAACTGATTGGCTCTGTCCCCAGCCCCTATGTGCGCAAAGTGCGCGTTGTCATGGCCGAGAAGAAACTCGAATACCAATTTGTGCTGGAAGACGTTTGGGCAGCAGACACCACCATCACCGCCTCCAACCCTTTGGGCAAGGTACCTTGTTTGGTCATGGAAGGTGGCGAGGCCTTGTTTGACTCACGCGTGATCGTGGAATACCTGGACACTTTGTCGCCTGTGGGCAAGCTCATCCCCCCAAGTGGGCGTGAGCGTACCGAGGTGAAAACTTGGGAGGCGCTGGCCGATGGTTTGCTGGACGCCGCTATCACCGCCCGCCTAGAGGCCCATTGGACGGGACGCACAGAGGCTGAGCGCAGCCAGCTGTGGATAGACCGACATCTGGGCAAAGTTCACGACAGCTTGGCCGCCATGAGCCACGGCCTTGGCGACAAGCCGTTTTGCTGTGGCATCCATTTGAATTTGGCCGATTTGGCCGTGGGCTGTGCCTTGGGCTATTTGGACTTTCGCTTCCCCCACATCGGCTGGCGCGAGGACTATCCCAATTTGGACGCTTTGCAAGAAAAACTCATGCAGCGCCAAAGCTTCATCGATACCCAGCCCTAGACAGCGCCTCGCTGTCATTGCGAGGAGCTGTCATTGCGAGGAGTGTAGCGACGAAGCAAACTGACGAAGCAAACCCTAGACTGCTTCGCCCTTTGGGCTCGCAGTGACTTCATACGGCTCGCAGTGACAACACCCGTCATTGCGAGCGAAGCGAAGCAATCTAAGCGTTCACACGTTTCTTCAGCCAGCGCATCAAGCCGCCCACCAACGGGAATTTTTCGTACAGCTCTTCGGCGGCATCCCAGTAATCGCGGTGCAGGGTGATGCGCCAAGAGCCATCGGTGTGTGGCGCAAACTGCAGGTGTGAGCCGCCGCGTATGCACTGCACGGTTTGGCTGTCCATGGTTTTGAAGCGAAACACAAAGTCCCACACCAAAAAGCATTGCGAGCCTTGCACAATCCGCTCGGTCACCACAAAGCGCGGCTCGTGCAGGCTGTCAAACATGTGCTCAAAAATGGCTTCAATCGCCGCCACCCCTTGCACCTCTTTGAAGGGGTCTTTGAAACGTGCATCGGCCGCATACCAGTGGCCTAAGGTTTTCACTGTGTCGGGACTGAGGCTCTCAAAAGCCACTACCAAGGCGTCTACCGTGTCGTTCAAAGAAGAAGGGCTCATGTTCACAAACCTGTGGCGCGTCGCACCAATGAAAAATACCAGCGGTAGGGGAGGATGCGCAGCAACTGCAACCAGCGTGTGAAGCGCTTGGGAAAGTGAATTTCAAACAGGCCATCACGCCAGCCCTGCAAGATGTGTTGGGCGGCTTGTTCAGAGGTGATGAGCGCTGGCATGGTGAACTTGTTTTGCGCGGTGAGCGGCGTTTCCACAAAGCCCGGGTTGATCACGCTCACACCGATGCCGCTGTCTTGCAAATCCAAATACAAAGCTTCAGCCAAATGGGTGAGTGCGGCTTTGCTAGGACCATAGGCCAAGCTTTGCGGCAAGCCGCGGTAACCGGCGACGCTGGAGACCAAGCTCAGGTGACCCCTGCCTTGGGTCAACAACATGGGTAAGACCGCATCAAGCAAATACAAAGCGCCGTGGTAGTTCACCGCCATGTGCTGTTCCATGCTGGCCAAGTGGTATTGGGTGGCACGTTGGGGTTGGTAAACACCAGCGCAATACACCACCACATCCAAACCGTGTGCCGCGCTGAGGTGTTGTGCTGCAGCTTGCATGGCTTGCTTATCGGTGACGTCCAAAGGCAGGGCCAAGCTGCCGGGGTGTTGGTCTGCAAACTGTTGCAGCAAATCGGCTTGGCGTGCTGACACGCACACCTTGGCACCCTGTGCGTGTAAGTCTTTGGCGCAAGCCAAACCAATGCCGCTGGACGCCCCCACCAACCACACGCTGCGACCACGCCAGTCGTTAAGCGGTTTGTTAAAAGGGGTGAGCCACGCCATGCTCAAGCCCTTTTGGTGAACGACAAGGTGACCTCACCCAAAAACACGCCAAACTTGGACATGCTGGCTTTGTTGAGCATCACGCGATCGTTCATCAGGTACATCCAGTCATCGAATTGCACCTCCCAGACACGACCATCTACCGGCAAAGCCATGGTGTAGCCCCAGCGAAAGGTGTTGCCTCGGGTAGCGCCATTGGCAAGCCCCACCACATCATCGGCTGCACCGCTGTAGTTACCGTTGCCAAGGTGTTGCAGTTTCCAAATGCGTTTTTGGGTGCTGCCGTCTGAGTAAACAAAGTCTTCATCCAGCACCCCTTGCTCGCCGTTCCAACTGCAGTTCATCACCACGGTGAAGCGTTTCACCACACGCCCCGAGCGGTCGGTGAACACGCCCCAGGCGTCGATCACGCCATTGAAATAGGTTTTCAAGTCCAGGATGGGCTTTTCTTGGGCATAGTCGTTGATGGATGGGCCAGCACAGCCGCTCGCACCCAAGGCGGTGGCGGCGGCAGCGGATAACCATAAGCGGCGTTTCATACAGACTCCTTATTTAGCGGTACACGAGACGCTTTGAGCAACAGCAGCAGCGCCAGACATTTCAAAGCACAGGGCAGCAAGGCATACGACCAAGTGAGCGCTGCCAAGGCGGGGGCGTCTTGTGCGCCAGGGGTGTAGCCCAGCCACTCTAGCAAAGGCAGGGCGACACCAGCGGCGAGTGCCAAATTCAACTTGGTGGCGACTTGCCACCAGCCAAAGTAGGCACCCGCGTGGGGGTGTTGCTGATCTTCAGTTTGCAACACGCCGTTGAGCAACGCGCCAGGCGCGATCAAGTCTGCGCCCAACGCCAGTCCTGAGAGCGCACAAATGACGGTGTAGCCCCACACGTCTCCCGCGCCCAGCGCCAACGACCAGATAAATACCGCAATGGCCAAGGCCATGCCTGCAGCCCAGCAAGAGCGCAGCCCAAAACGCGCAATCAAACGCAGCCACAGCGGCATAGAAACAGCCGCCGCGACAAAGTAAGTGCCCAAAAACTGCGCCTGCATCTCAGCGCCAAGCTGCAGGCGGTCTTGAATGAAAAACACAATCAAGGTGGCCGGAATGGCGGACGCGATGCCATTGACCATGAACACACCGAGCAAGCGAAGAAATGCGCTGTCTTGCCAAGGCTGCCAAAGCGAAGACCACCAACCGCCACTGTGTGTGTCAGTGCTGGGGGCGGGTTGAACGGCCCCACTCCAAGACAGCATGGCCAAAATCAGCACACCGACAAACACCGATACCAGTTCAGCGATCCCAGCCAAGCCAGACACCATGGAGGCCAAGATCACACCCGCCAGCCCCAAGCCTTCACGCCAACCTACCAAGCGGCTGCGCGCCATGCTGTCGCCGCCCATGCGGGCACCCCAGGCTTGCAGCGCTATGGTGAGGACGCTGTAGCTCAGATAACAAACCAGCAACAAGGCGCCGACCAACAGCAACAAATCGGCTTGCCCCACGCTGCGCCCAAGCAGCCATTGCGGGAAAAACAAACCGACAAAACTCAGGGCTAGCAAAAGCGCTGCCAGCCAAGCCCGGCGCAATACACGCTTGGGGCTGTGTGCATAAAGCTTGTCTATCCAGTGGCCAATGCTGGGGTCGATCAAGGCGTCCAAGGCCCTGGCCAACAACAGCAAGCCGCCGATCAAGGAAAGCGACACGCCGAACTGGCTGGCAAAGTAATGCGGCCACAGCACATACAAAGGCAGCGCCACAAAAGCCAGCGGCAGCGCAGGCAGTCCCAAACGCACCAAGGCCCAGGCACTCAGCGGGTTGCCTGTGGCAGCGGTCATGCGGGTTTGCGCAAAGTGAACTGCACCACGTCGGTGTTGCGCTCTAAAAACGCGGCTTCGCAATAAGCCAAGTAAAACACCCAGGTACGCTCAAAGCGTTGGTCAAAGCCTAGGTCGTTCATGTGTGGCAAAGCCTGCACATAGGTTTCTCGCCAACGCTTCAAGGTTTCGGCGTAGTCTTGGCCAAAGGCAAAACTGTCGACGACTTGAAAGCCCGCCGCTTGCGCTTGCGCCTTAAATTCGCTACTGCTGGGCAAGAAGCCGCCTGGAAAAATATATTGCTGAATAAAGTCCGTCCCCAAGGCATAGCGCTCAAACAAAGCGTCGTCGATCACAATGCTTTGGATGCAGGCCTGACCGCCAGGTTTGAGCAAACGCGCGATGGTTTGGAAATAGGTAGGCCAATAGGCGCGACCCACGGCTTCGATCATTTCAATCGAGCAAATCGCGTCATAAGGACCGTCGTTGGTGTCACGGTAATCTTGCAATCGCAAGTCGGCATGGATGGCTTGTGCGCCTAGGCGTTCGCTGGCATAGGCCAGCTGCGAGGGGCTGAGGGTGATGCCCGTTACCTTGGCGCCAAATTCGCGAGCGGCAATTTCTGCCAAGCCGCCCCAGCCACAACCAATCTCCAATACGCGCTGACCCGCTCCCGCTTCCACACCGGCCATGCGCAAGGCGCGGCGCACCTTGGCATGTTGCGCGGTTTGCAGGTCTTGGCTTGGGTCGTTGTCAAACCATGCCGAGGAATAAGACATGCTGGGGTCTAGCCATTGGCTGTAAAAACCGTTGCCCAAGTCATAGTGGGCATGGATGTTTTTGCTGCTGTTCTTTTTGGTGTTGCGCCGCATCCAGTGGCGTACTTGGTAGGCCAAGCGCCCCCACCAGGTGCCAAAAATCAAATCGTCCATGGGGCGACGGTTGGCCACCAGCAGTTGCAACAAGGTGGTGAGGTCGGGCGTATCCCAATCACCGGCAATGTAGCTTTCAGCAAAACCGATGTCGCCTGAACGCATGGCCGCAGCAAACACCTGCCAGTTGTGGATTCGGATGCTGGCCTGCGGCCCGCTTTGCGAGTTGCCAAAGTTCATTTGGCGCTGATCGGGCAGTTCAACACCCAATCCACCCACGCTCAAAGAACCGAGCATGCGCAAGGCACGTTGCGCTGCCATGGGCACCTTGTGGGTCAAGACAGCAGAGGAGGTGTGTTGGGTGGAAGGCAGGGTAGACATGGGTCAAATCGCAGGCAAAAAATCAATCGAAATTCACAGACCGCCACGGGTGGCAAATTCTGCAGGGGGCGGGGGTTTGCGCACAAAAGGCACACGCTTGAGCCACAGGCCCAACGCTTGCCAATGGATGCGGGCAATCACACCAAAACTTTGCAAAGGATAGCGCCACAGCGCTTGGCGCAGCGATTGGGCAGTCAGGGGCTGCAACTTGCCGCTCACGCTGGTGCTGATGAGCAGCCCGTCGGCATCGCTGTGGTCGATGCGCACCACGGTTTTGAACTCTCCCTCATGCTCGGCACGCATGAAGCGAAAGTCGTAGCGACCTTGCACATGGCAAAACGGCGACACATGAAACACCTTGTCGGCGTGCAGGGTTTGACCGTAATGGGGTTGGGGCAAGACATAGCAATGGCGTTCGCCAAAAGTGTTGTTCACTTCCACCACGATGGCGGCCAAGCTGTCGTCGCTGCGGTGGCAATACCAAAAGCTGACCGGTTTGAAGGCATAGCCCCACACACGGGCATAGCAGTGCAGCCACACCTCGCCTTGCGCATCAAGGATGCCTTGGGTTTGCAGCAATTCATCCAGCCAGGCCAATGCGCCGCCTTGCGCGACCGATCGACCATCGCCATGGTCAGCATCGTGAAAAGAAATGGCTGCACGTCGGTTCAGGGCCAATACCCCGGTGGCTTGCTTTGCCAAGTTGCGCATGGGCAGCAGCAAAAACCAAGTGGGGTAGGCAAATGCGTGGCGGCGAGGCCGCGCACGGCTGTGGCGTACTTGGCCAAAACCGATGAGCGGCTGCGCAGAGCTCACGCCAAAGCCTCTTGCGCGTGGGTGTGTTGGGCCAGCAAGCTTTTCGCCGCTGCCAAGCCGGCTTGGTAGCCGTCTTCATGAAAGCCAAAGCGCATCCAAGCACCGGCAAACCAGGTGCGCTGTTGGCCCTGCAAACGCGGCAACTGGTTTTGGGCGGCAATAGCTGGCAAATCGAACACCGGGTGGTCGTAGTCGTAGCTGCCCAATATGGCGGCGGGGTCAATCGGCGAGGCGGGGTTGAGCGAGACGATCACGTCTTGCTTGAATGGCAGGGGCTGCAGTCGGTTGAGCCAGTAGTGCAAACACACGCGAGCGCTTTCGCTGTCGTCTTGGGTGCGTTGGTAATTCCATGCGGCCCAAGCCAAGCGACGCTGGGGCATGACGCGGGTGTCGGTGTGCAAGACAGCACGGTTGGCTTGAAAGCGAATCGCGCCCAGCAAAGCTTGTTCATCGCTGCTGGGACGCTCTAACAAAGCCAGCGATTGGTCGGCATGGGTGGCCAACACCACCTGGTCGAAACGTTCCACGCCTTGGGCTGTGCGAATCTGCACGCCCTGCGCGTCGCGGGCAATGCCCAGCACAGGGGTGTTCAGGCGTTTGTCGCTGATGCGGTCGGTGATGGCTTGGACATAGTGCTTGGCACCCCCTGCCACCGTGAACCACGGCGGGCGGTTGTTGACTTGCAGCAAGCCATGGTTGTCACAAAAGCGCACCATGGTGGCCACCGGAAACTGCAGCATTTGGGTGGTCGGGCAACTCCAGATGCAGCCGAGCATGGGCAGCAAATAGCCTTGGCGAAATGCGCTGCCAAAGCGGTGTTCATCCAAAAACTGTTGCAAAGGTTGCGTCAAAGCATCTGCTTGTCCACTTTGCGCCAAGTCGGTGGCCAGCCGGTTAAACCGCATGATGTCTCTGAGCAAGCCCCAAAAGCGCGGACGCAAAAGGTTGCTGCGTTGGGCAAACACGCTGTTCAAGTTGGCCCCGTTCCACTCCAACACCTTGCCTGTGTCGTCCCAGTGCGCTTGCACCGAAAACGACATGTCCGAAGCGGCAGTGCGGATGTTCAGGCTTTCAAACAAGCCAATCAGCCCTGGGTAGGTGCGCTGGTTGTAAACCAAAAAGCCAGTGTCTACGCCGTGGGTAAGCATGCCTTGGGCACTCGGCAAAGTCACGTCTACCGTGTGGGTGTGGCCGCCAAAGTAACTGCCAGCCTCGAACAAGCTGAGGTCCACATGGTTGTTTAAATGGTGGGCAGCTGACAAGCCAGCGATGCCTGAGCCGATCACCGCTACCCGTTGGCGCATCAGTTCACTCGTGTGCTCAGCTGTTTCTCAACCTCGGCCAAAAAGGCTTTGTCCATGGGGTCGGTGGTGCTGTTGTAGCTTTTGACCTGTTTGCCGTCCCGGCTAACAAGGTATTTGTAAAAGTTCCACTTGGGAGCGGTATCTGTTGCTTGGGTGAGTTGTTTGAATAAAGGTGAAGCGTCACTGCCGCGCACCGTGGTTTTGCTGAACATGGGGAACTTCACGCCATAGGTGTTTTCGCAAAAGTCAGCAATTTTCTGGTTGTTGCCAGGCTCTTGGGAAAAATCATTGGAGGGAAAACCCAACACCACCAAGCCTTTGTCTTTGTACTTGTCGTACAGGGCTTCTAGCGATTTGTACTGTGGCGTAAAACCGCAGTAGCTGGCGGTGTTGACCACCACCACCACCTGACCCGCGTACTGGCACAGGTTTTGGGGCTTTTCGTCTTGCAAGCGTTCAACGGTGTGACGTAGCAGTGTCGGGCACTGAGCGCTGGAACTGGTGGGCGTTGCAGGCTTGGGGTCGGCTGCCCAAACCGCGGGAGCCACAGACAAGGCAGCCAAGAAGAGGGTTTTAAAAAACGGTTTAAGCAGTGTTTTCATGTAGGTGTTCCCAAGAGGTTTTATGCTATTGTCTATGACATATGTGCTTGGCAGTATGTTTTTAAGAAAATAACCCTATGG
>JAIXYA010000300.1 GCA_027490485.1 Comamonadaceae bacterium | reverse complement strand
GTGTTCGTGGTTGACAAAAAATTATCCAAAGACGTGACAACCATCACTTTGTCCTATACCTTCTTTGAGGTAGGCAGCAGTACACCGCCTGCGCCCAGTGCGTCAGTGGTGGTTCCTCTTACCCAGGTGGGCTCATGAGTACAGACACACCAACGCTTGAAAAGCTTCCTGTGGTCAAGCGTCCGTTTTGGCGTTCTATCGTGGCTGTTTCTTGGTCGTTTATCGGTATTCGAAAAAACAGTGAATTTCAGGAAGATTTGGCCCACATCACACCCTTGCATGTTTTAGGCGTGGGTTTGGTGGGTGGTCTGTTGTTTGTGATTGGATTGATTGTTGTGGTCAATCTGGTGGTTGCGAAATAAAAGGAGTCGAGATGAGCAGCACGTCCCATGGCACTACGCCTTACTACTATGTTCCCGAGCCTTCGCCGTTTCCGGCCTTGGCTTCCCTTGGGTTGTTCTTTGTTATTTTGGGTGCAACCTTCTGGGTCAATGACATCACCTGGGGCAAGTACTCTTTGATTTTGGGCATGGTGATTTGGTTGGTCATCCTCTTTAAATGGTTCAGCGCTGCCGTCTCTGAGAGCGAGTCAGGTTTGTATGGCCGCAAGATTGATCTGTCATTCCGCTGGAGCATGAGCTGGTTCATCTTCTCCGAGGTGATGTTCTTTGGTGCCTTCTTCTCAGCCTTGTGGTGGGCACGTGCCCATTCCGTCCCCATGCTGGGCAGCCTCGATAACGCCTTGCTTTGGCCTGACTTCAAAGCGGTTTGGCCCAGTGTTGCCGCAGGCGTGACAGCCTCACCTGCAGGCATCATCGAACCGTTTCAAACCATGACGCCGTTTTGGTTGCCCACCATCAATACCGCTTTGTTATTGAGCTCTGGCGTAACCCTGACCATCGCCCACCATGCTTTGATTGCCAACCAACGCGCCAAAACGATCACCTTCATGTGGTTGACTGTTGCCCTGGGTCTGGTTTTCCTTTTTGTTCAAGGTTATGAATACTTCCATGCCTACAACGATTTGAACCTCAAGCTCACCTCTGGAATGTACGGTTCTACTTTTTACATGTTGACCGGCTTTCATGGTTTTCACGTGTTCTTGGGCATGTTGATGCTGCTGTTCATCACCTTGCGCTTGCAAAAAGGCCACTTCACCCCTGAAAAGCATTTCGGCTTTGAAGGTGCGGCTTGGTACTGGCACTTTGTGGATGTGGTGTGGTTGGGTCTGTACATCTTGGTGTACTGGCTCTGAACGACACCCTCACAGACAAGGGCCGCTTTTGCGGCCCTTTTGTTTCAAGCCTTAGGCTGGCGTCAAAGGAATGCCAGTCGGGTGGATCCAGCCCATTTTCCAAGACAGCAAAATGCTGATGAACAACACCACAGATATGCCAATGCGAAAAGCCAGTGCTTTGGCCATGGGTGAGGTTTTGGGGGCGTCATCGTTTTCGGGTTTGTCGCGCACCATGAAAAACAAAGCCGTGGCTAGGCTGGCCAAAATGCCTAAAAAGGCCAATGCAATGAAGAAAGTCATGAAAGCGATTATCCGTTGACTTCGCAATCGCCTCCTACCCGTCGAATACCCTTATGGCAAAGCCGCTTGGCCTGGGGCTTGCTGGCTGCGCTGTGCGTGGCCTTGACCCTGCGTTTGGGATTTTGGCAGCTCTCGAGAGCCGAGCAAAAAACCACCTTACAACAGGCCATTGAGAACCAATCGCAATTGCCACCGTTGACCTTGGGGCAGCTCCAAAGCGACCCTTCGGCTTGGGCGCAAACCCATAGACGTGTGCAGTTGCATGGCGAGTGGCTGAAGGATCAAACGGTTTTCTTGGACAACCGCGCCCACCACGGGCGGGTGGGGTTTTGGGTGATGACGCCCTTGCGTGTGCAAGCAGGGCAGGTGGTGTGGGTGCAGCGCGGCTGGGTTGAGCGCGATGCACTGGACCCGCGTAAGCCGCCTCAATTAGCACCCCCTGTGGACGGCAGTCCTGTGGAGGCGCGGATTGCGCCGCCTTTGTCGCAAATATTCGAATTGGGATCTGCCCAGCAAAGTGCCAACCCATCGCCCATAAGGGCAAATTTGAACCCGACGCAGATGCAGTCGCTGGTGCAAGACAATGTGCAGGCTTTGGTGGTGCAAACTGGCCCCGATGGGGACGGTCTGCGCCGCGATTGGTTTCAAGTGGGCTTGAGCGCTGACAAAAACCGCGCCTATGCTTTTCAATGGTTTGCCCTCAGTGCACTGCTGGCATTTCTTTACCTCTGGTTTCAATGGATTAAAGACTACCGATATGGTCGACAACAAAGCTGACTCTCTTGAGTCCAAGCCATTAGGTTTGACGGTGTATGACTTGCCCGAGCCTGGCGCAGTTGCGGATGCCGATGCCAGGCAAACTGCCAGTGGCCGTTTGCGCATGTTGCTGGTGTTACTGGTGTGTGCTGCGCCGGTCATTGCCTCCTATTTGACCTATTACGTGTTACGGCCACAAAGTCTGCGCAGCTTTGGCGAGTTGATTCTGCCGGTGGTGGCCATGCCAGACTTGCAAGCCAAGGATGTCAAAGGTCAGCCAGTGGCGCTTCGAAGTCTCAAAAACCAGTGGTTGCTGGTGAGTGTGGCAGGCGGCGCTTGCCCAGCCGAGTGCCAACAAAATCTTTTTTTCCAACGCCAAACCCGAGCTGCTTTGGGGCGTGAACGCGATCGCACCGATTGGGTCTGGCTGGTGACGGACGATGCGCCTTTGGATGCCGCTTTGCTGGCAGGATTGCAAGACGCGGTGGTTTTGCGTTTACCCAAAGACCAAGTCGCGCAATGGTTGCGTCCCCAAGCGGGCAGCGAGTTGCAAGACCATTTGTACTTGGTCGACCCCCAGGGCGATTGGATGATGCGTTTCCCTGCCAACTTGCAAACCGATCAAGCACCCAAGATGCGCAAAGACTGGGACCGCCTGCTGCGTGCTTCCGTGTCTTGGGACAAAGCAGGGCGCTGAGCTTATGCAAGAAGTCGAACTTTTCAATCTGGGCCCCATTTTCAAATTGCTGCTGTTGGCGGCAGTTGTGGCCATGGGTCCTTTGGCTTGGGTGTGGCTGCGCCATCGCCACCAAGAAGCGCCGCAGCGCGTACGCCAGCTCACTGCTTTAACGCTTTTCCTGTGTTTTGATTTGGTGTTGTTTGGATCGTTCACCCGCTTGAGTGACTCAGGCTTGGGCTGTCCTGATTGGCCTGGTTGCTATGGCCATGCCTCACCCTTTGGCGCAGGCGAAGCCATCGAAGCCGCGCAAACCGCCATGCCCACAGGGCCTGTGACCTTGAGCAAAGCATGGATCGAAATGATTCACCGCTATTTAGCCATGACAGTGGGCGCATTGATTTTGACGTTGGCGGTTTTCTCATGGCGACGCGACCGAACTGTTTGGGGCTGGCCCACACTCAGCTTGGTGTGGGTGTGTGTGCAAGGCGGCTTTGGGGCTTTGACTGTCACCATGAAGCTGTTTCCTGCCATCGTCAGCTTGCATTTGATGGGCGGCATGTTGCTGTTGGTACTGTTGTTGATCCAATTGCTGCGTCAGCGCCATGCGCCGTGGGCTGAATCCCGCATCCCTTTGCCCACCTCGGTGCGAGCTTGGTTAATGGCCGCTTGGGCTTTGCTGATGCTGCAAATTGTCTTGGGTGCTTGGGTCAGTTCCAACTACGCGGTCATGGCTTGCGACACCTACCCGCTTTGCCAAGGCACTTGGTGGCCCGACATGAATTTTGACAAGGGCTTTGATCTGTGGCGAGCCTTAGGCATGGATGGCGATGGTCAAGCCCTGCCATTTCAAGCCTTGACCGCGATTAACTTCACCCATCGCTGGCATGCCATGCCTGTGGCTGCCTTGCTGCTGTGGTCCTCGTTTTTGTTGTACCGCCATGGCTTGACTACCCAAGCTCGTGGTTTGTGGCTTTTGGTCTTGTTGCAGATCATCACCGGCATTTCCAATGCGGTGCTGGGGTGGCCCTTGCTGGCCGCTTTGTTGCACACGGGCAGCGCTGCGGGTTTGCTGTTGCTGATAAGCTGGGCTTTGGGTATCACCGAGTCCCGACCTTCAGGGCATATCCCCGCGACTTTTTCCAGGCCTGATTTATGAGAGCGCTTTCTACCTTTATGCCTATGCGTTGGCAGCAGTTCAACGCCCTGACCAAACCGCGCGTGATTCAACTCATTGTGTTTTGTGCCCTGATCGGCATGGTCTTGGCGGTGCCGGGTGTGCCTTCGTGGGCGGATCTTCAATTGGGTGCCATTGCATGCTTAGGGATTTGGTTTGTCTCGGGGGCCGCAGCAGCTTTCAACTGCATCGTTGAAAAAGCCATTGACGCTCGCATGAAACGCACCTCGTGGCGACCCACCGCCAAGGGCGAGTTGAGCGACCGAGATACCTTGCTGTTTTCAGCTGTCTTGTGTTTGCTGGGCTCAGCTATTTTGTATATCTGGGTCAACCCCCTCACCATGTGGTTGACCTTTGCCACCTTTGTGGGTTACGCCATCATTTACACAGTTATTTTGAAACCGCTGACGCCACAGAATATCGTCATTGGTGGCGCTTCAGGTGCCATGCCGCCGGTGTTGGGATGGGCGGCCATGACCGGCGAGGTCAGCCCTGAGTCCTTGATTTTGTGCCTCATCATTTTCTTGTGGACCCCACCGCACTTTTGGGCTTTAGCGCTGTACCGCGTAGAGGACTACCGCAAGTCTGGCTTGCCCATGCTGCCAGTCACGCATGGCAATGAGTTCACCCGTTTGCAAATATTGCTCTATACCTTTGTGTTGCTGGCAGCTTGTTTGATGCCTTTTGTGTACCGCATGAGCGGTTGGTTTTACCTAGTCAGCGCAACCATTCTCAGCGTGATGTTTTGCGCCTACGCATGGGCCTTGTGGCGCAACTACTCTGATGAACTTGCGCGTAAAACTTTTCGCTTTTCGCTCTACCACCTCAGCTTGCTGTTTGCCGCTTTGCTGATTGACCACTATTTGCCAGGAACTGTATGAGACGTGTTGTAGGTTTTTTCATGCTGTTGGCCTTGCTGGCGTGTTCGCCTGAAAAGCCACCGTTTCAGTCCATCGACCTGACCGGCGCAGATTACGCCAAAGGCTTTAGCTTGCCCGATCAGCTGGGACAGCCGCGAACCTTGGCGGACTTCAAAGGCAAGGTGGTGATGGTGTTTTTTGGCTTTACCCAATGCCCTGATTTTTGCCCCACCACCTTGAGTGAGATGGTGCAAGTCAAGCATGATTTGGGTGCGCAGGGCGACAAGATGCAAGCCATCTTCATCACCTTGGACCCTGAACGCGACACGCCTGAACTTCTCAAAGCCTATATGGGCAATTTTGACCCCAGTTTTGTAGCGCTCGTGCCTACCGTGGAAGCGCTGCCAGCCTTGGCCAAGGATTTCAAGATTTATTACAAAAAAGTGGCAGGCGCCCAGCCTGCCAACTACACCCTAGACCACTCGGCGGGCACCTATATCTATGACACCGAGGGTCATTTGCGCTTGTATGCCCGCTATGGGCTGGGAGTGCCGGCCTTGACTGCCGACGTCAAGCAACTGCTTAAGTAAATTCCAGCAAAGCAGCTTTCATTTTTTTCATAGCCGCCACTTCGATTTGGCGGATACGTTCGGCGCTGACGCCGTATTCGGCCGCCAATTCGTGCAGAGTCATGCCGCCTGAGTTGTCATCATTCACCTTGAGCCAACGCTCTTCCACGATGCGGCGGCTGCGTTCGTCCAGCACCTCAAGTGCTTGGGTGATGCCGTCGCTAGACAAGATCTCCCGTTGATGCGCTTCAATCATGGCGGTGGGTTCGTGGTGGGCGTCGGCCAAATAAGCGATGGGGCCAAAAGCGTCTTCGCCATCATCGGTGGACACGGGGTCCAGCAACACATCGCCACCCGCCATGCGGGCTTCCATTTCGATCACTTCTTCGCGTTTGACGTTCAGGTCTTTGGCGATGATGTCAATTTGCGCGTCGCTCAGGCTGTCGCGGGCCACGGTGTTGTGGTCTTCACCGGCGTCGGCACGGAAACCTTGCTTTTTTGATCGCAGGTTGAAAAACAGTTTGCGCTGAGCCTTGGTGGTCGCGAGTTTGACCATGCGCCAGTTTTTGATGATGTATTCGTGGATTTCAGCCTTGATCCAATGCAAGGCGTAGCTGACCAAGCGCACGCCTTGGTCGGGGTCGAAACGCTTGACCGCTTTCATCAAGCCCACATTGCCTTCCTGAATCAAGTCAGCATGGGGCAGGCCGTAGCCCATGTATTGGCGGGAAATAGACACCACCAAGCGCAGGTGCGACAAGATCAGCTTTCCGGCTGCGTCAAGGTCGTTGTGGTCACGCAATTGGCGGGCAAACGCTTGTTCTTGCTCCAACGTGAGCATAGGCAGGCGGTTCGCCGCAGAGATATAGGCTTCGATATTGCCGAGTGGGGGCACCAAAGCCCAAGGATTGGCAGCAACCGGTGATTGGCTTGAGAGGCTTAAAGCAGTCATTTGAGGGCTCAT
>JAIXYA010000296.1 GCA_027490485.1 Comamonadaceae bacterium | reverse complement strand
TTGTGCGGTGAGGCGTCTGCTTGCAATATATTGGGTACTTCAATAAAAAGGTAGCCGTTGTCATTAACACTTGCATACAACTTTCGAATGACATCTTGCGGCTTCGCCATGTGTTCAAACACATGGAACATGGTCAAAATATCAGCTGTAGCGTCTTCCAAGTCAGACAGCATCGCAGTTTGAACTTCCACGCCATATTGCTTTTGTGAGAATTCAGAATAGCCAATATTGGGTTCAATTCCTCTTGCATTAAGCCCTCGTTTATTCGCCATATAAACAAATTCACCACCACCCGCGCCAATGTCTAGCAATGTCTGATGAGACAGGGAAATATGCGACTCAAGAAATTTAATTCGATTCAGGGCTGCCAATCCTGCTCGGTAAACATACTTTGGCTTAGGAGAATAAGCGCCTTTGTAATCTTGCCGGTAATTGTGTGCGTAATATATCTTTAACTCGTGATCGCTGGGGACGTCTCTTTGTTGAACTAAGCCACATTGCGAGCAATAAAGGATATTGAGTTGGGCATTGGTTTTTGCATCTGCTTTTACAAAATGCATGCAATCATCTGATTCACAAAGTTCACAAGTGTTGTTCATGGTTGCTCTGGAGACATAGATTTCATATTTATACTGGTAATCATTAATTACTAATTCTTTTGGGGATGATGTCGAGCTTAAATGCCATTAGTTGGCCATTGTGCGGCTGCTTGATGCAATCCATTGCGTCTTCATCTTTGGCTGACAATCACACAACTTAAGGAAAAAATAATGGAATGCACAGTCAGTTGGACAGGCGCGAGCGGTACCCGTTCCGCCATGGGGTTTGTCGCCGAGACCGGCAGCGGTCATGTGGTGGCCATGGATGGGGCGCCAGACCCCGTCAAGCCCGATCAAAGCGGTCAAAACTTGGCGGCACGGCCGATGGAGCTGATGTTGGCGGGTGCAGGCGGCTGCACTGCGTACGACGTGGTGCTGATTTTGAAGCGCGGCCGTCACGCCATACAGGGTTGCAGCGTCAAGCTGACCAGCGAACGCGCCGACACCGATCCCAAGGTGTTCACCCGCATCCACATGCATTTCACGGTGCGTGGAAAAGGTTTGCCCCCCGAGGTGGTGGAACGCGCCATCAAGATGAGCCACGACAAATACTGCTCTGCCAGCATCATGCTGGGCAAAACCGCCGAAATCACCACGGGGTTTGAGGTGATAGAGGTTTAATAATTTCAGCATCAAGGTGCATACAGCACGTAAAGTTTCCCTGCTTGTACCCTTTTCAGATGTTGTGACACAGGTATATTAAGGTATATATTAATGGTATATATCAAAGGTGCCAGATGTCATCAACCGCCAAAATTTTCACCAATGGTCGCAGCCAAGCCGTGCGTTTGCCCATGGCTTTTCGGTTTGACTCAGCAGAGGTGTTTATTCGACAAGACCCCCAAACGGGTGATGTCATCCTTTCCAAAAAACCGGCTGATTGGGAGGGTTTTTTGCAACTGCTCGCAACGCTGGAAGTGGATGATGATTTTTTAAGTCCTCAAGAAAGACAGCAAGACGTTTCGTTGCGTGATCCATTCGCCGATTGAGACTGTGAGTGATGGCCACCTACCTTTTGGACACCAACACCATCAGTTTGTTAATCAGGGGCAACCATGCCATTGCCAAGCGCCTACAAGAGCAAGCAATGAGCGACATAGCTCTCAGTTCGGTTACTGAGGGCGAGTTGTTGTTTGGTTTGGCGCGTCGACCCCAAGCAATGGCTTTGCATCAGGCTGTCAAGGCCTTTATCCAAAGGACTCAGGTGTTGCCTTGGGACAGTTCTTGTGCGGCTGTTTATGGCCGAGAACGTGCAAATTTACAGAGTGAGGGACTTTCTTTAAGTGCCTTGGACATGATGATTGCAGCCCACGCGAAGGCCGTTGACGCCGTGTTGGTGACCCACGACCAATCTATGCTGAATTTAAAGGGCTGGAAAACCCAAGATTGGGCTAGGTAAAACTTAAACCCTGTGGGCCACAGTTGTCATGACCTTGGCGGCCAAGCGCATGGCTTCTCGCACAGGCTGTGGCAAGGCCACCGCACCGGCTTTTTGAGCATCCGCTGCATGTTGCGCTTCATCGGCCTGCATTTGTGCCACCACTGCGCGAGACGCCAAGTCGGCAGCTGGCAAACGCTCTAAGTGCTCGCCCAGATGCGCACCGACTTGGTGTTCAGTTTCCACCACAAACCCCAAGCTCACGCCATCGCCGCCCAATTTGCCTGCGGCATAGCCAATCGCAAAAGCACCTGCGTACCAAAGTGGGTTGAGCAAACTGGGGCGTGCGCCCAGATCAGCCAAGCGTGCTTCGGTCCAAGCCAAATGGTCGGTTTCCTCAGCGCTGGCTTGTACAAACTGGTCGCGAAGCTGCGGGTTGCGTGTGGCCAAGGCTTGCGCTGCATACAAAGCTTGGGCACAGACCTCGCCCACGTGGTTGACACGCATCAAAGCGCCGGATTCGGCACGCTCGGTATCGGTCAGCGTCAAGGTGCTGATGCCCTGAGCGGGGTCAGGCCGCGCGGCATGGTGTGGGGCAAACACGGTGCGTAAGCTTTGGTCTAGCAAAGAAATAAAGCGGTCAGCAGTGGACATATGAATACTAAAAGACTAAAAAATGCAATTCAAAGGTGGGGCGAATACAACGTTGTCACGGAACTGAAACATGCAAAACCAAGAATAACTTAGGTACAAATCCCTGTCGTTCTTTTTTTGGAGTTTTTAAATGAAACAAGTGAAGTTTTCTGCACGGACCAAAACATCCGCTGCTGTTGCCATTTTATGCTTGGGCGCTAGCGCTTCAGCATTTGCCCAAGTTGATGCCAAAGTTACTGGCCGTGTGCATTTTGATGCCCGTAACATCACTACTGATCTCAACACATCATACGACCGTGACAGCGCATCCGTGGGTGACACCTTCGAAGTTCGCCGTGCCCGCATTGGCGTTACCGGTTCCATCAACAAAGACATCGCTTACGAAGTTGTGGGTAACGGCGTTGGTGGTACCACCAACTGGGTCGACACAGCGTTTATCAACT
>JAIXYA010000236.1 GCA_027490485.1 Comamonadaceae bacterium | reverse complement strand
CCACGGAGATTCAAGCCATTGTGCAAGACGCACAGCCCAAGGTCATCATCGTGTCAGCTGCGGAGGAGGCATTGCTGACAGACGCCTGCCGCAAGCTAAGTTCCATCAAGCGCATTGTTGTCTTTGGTAAAGACTTTGATAACTGGCGCACTGCAGCCGCTGACAGCGACCCCGGTCATTCGGGTGCGCCGGATGCAGTCGCTTTGCTGCTGTACACCTCTGGCACCACCGGCTTGCCCAAGGGCGTGATGTTGACCAACCAAGGCATGTCATTCACGCCACGTTTGGCGGCAGAGTCGTGGGGCATGGATGCTGACAGCGTGAATTTGGTGGCCATGCCCATGTTCCATATTGGTGGCTGTGGCTACGGCTCAAGCACCATGACCGTCGGTGGTCACACGATTTTGTTGCGCGAAGTCAATCCTGCCCGCATCATCGAGGTGATCGCCAAACACAAAGTCACCCACACTTTTTTGGTGCCCACCGTGGTTCAAGCTGTGCTGGAAGTGCCGCATGTCAAAGAGGCTGATCTCTCCAGTATGCAATTGTTGATGTACGGCGCAGCGCCCATGGGCGATGTGTTGTTGCGCCGTGCCATAGACGTTTTGGGATGCCAATTCATGCAAGCCTATGGCATGACCGAAACTGCAGGCACGGTGGTGGTGTTGCCACCAGAGGACCATGAACCCCAAGGCCCACGTGCAGCCTTGCTCAGCTCGGTAGGTCGCGTATTGCCGTGGGTGGACATGCGGGTGGTAGACCCGCAAACCAACAGCGATATGCCTACAGGGCAGGTGGGTGAAATTTGGTTGCGCAGTGCGATGGTCATGCAAGGCTATTGGAACAAGCCCCAAGACACTGCTGAGACATTGCTGGAAGATGGTTGGTTGCGAACCGGCGACGCGGCTTATTTGGATGCCGATGGCTACATCTACCTTTTTGACCGTTTCAAAGACCTCATCATCTCGGGGGGTGAAAACATTTACCCTGCAGAAATCGAAAATATTTTGAATGGGCACCCCGCGATTTTGGAGGTGGCCGTGATTGGCATGCCGCATCCACATTGGGGTGAATCGCCACGTGCGGTGGTGGTGTTGCGCCAAGACATGCAAGCCACTGAGCAAGCCCTGATCAGTTACACCCGAGGACATTTGGCACACTATAAATGCCCCACCTCGGTGGTCTTCACCACCCAATTACCCCGCAATGCCTCGGGCAAATTGCTCAAGCGTGAACTCAGGCGGGTTTACTTGGAAGAGCTTTCATTATGAGCGACGCAACCCTTGTCAGCCATACACCTGTGCAATTGATGCGGCGCTGGGCGGTGGACTATTTCAACAGTCATGATGCGTCGGTTGCCCATGAATTCATTGTGCCCAGCTATACCTTGGAAATTGGCGACTACACCTTTGCAGGCCGAGATGAGCAGTGGTTGCCAGCGGTGCAGCAGCAAATGCAAGCATTCCCCGGCATGGGCATGACGGTGCACCAACTGATTTGCTCGCATGACCGTGTGGCAACTTACTTCAGCGAACACGGCAGTTCGGGTGGTCGCACTGCTGTGTGGTCGGGTGTGGGAATTTACCGTAGCAACGGCAATCAACTCACCGGCTGTGTGGCGCAAGAAGACTATATGACGCGTCAGCGCCAACTCAAAAGCGGCATTTCAGATGCTGTGGAGCCGCCTTCTCCGAACCCGTGGGATACCGAGGCACTGACGCCCAACCCTGAGGCTGAAGCTATGGTGCGCCAGTACTTGCTGAACGCTTGGCCTGTCAGCTTGCCTGCGGTGCGTTGTGACGATGAACACATTACCGGTATGCCTTTGAAGTTTGAAGTCACAGGGGTTGAATTCACCGAGCTTTTCTCCTCGGGTGAGTACGTGGCTTTTCATGCGCGACAAACAGGTTTTTACCGAGGCGGTTTTGCTGGTTTGCAATCCTGCAAAACACCCATGTTGCTCAATACCAATGGCATCTTGCATGTGCAAAACGCACAGGTGGTGTCAGGGCGTGTGATCCGTGACAGATTGGGTTTGAAAGCCCGTTTACAAAAGGCGGCACCATGAGCGCTCAACCTACCGTGCGTGTAGAGCAAGAAGGCAGGCTGCTTGTCATCACACTTTGCCGACCGGCTGTGCGCAATGCGATTGACCGCGCCACCTCCCAAGCCTTGGCTGACGCCATGGACCGACTCGACCGCGATGACGGCATCACGGTGGGCATTTTGACGGGCGAGGGCGGACATTTTTGTGCTGGCATGGACCTCAAAGCTTTTGTGCGTGGCGAGCGTATAGAACTGCCTGGGCGTGGCTTGGGTGGCATGATTGAAACACCCCCCAAGAAGCCTGTCATCGCTGCGGTTGAGGGGTTCGCTTTGGCTGGTGGTTTTGAAATTGCGCTAGCCTGCGACCTCATCGTCGCAGCAGACAACGCGCAGTTTGGTTTGCCCGAGGTCAAGCGCGGTTTGATCGCAGGGTCGGGTGGTTTGCTGCGTTTGCCCCAACGCATTCCTCGCCAAATCGCGATGCAATATGCACTGACAGGCGAGATGATGTCGGCGACTGAAGCGCGGCAATGGGGCTTGGTCAACCTGCTGACTTCCTCCGGCGAGGCTCTTGATGGTGCCAAGACCTTGGCCCACAAAATCGCAGCCAACGCCCCTCTGGCCGTTCGTGCCAGCAAACACATGGTGACCGATGCCTTGCATTGGCCTGCCGATGAACGCTGGCAACGGCAAAACGCCTTGCTGGAAACCATCATCCATTCCAACGATGCCAAAGAAGGTGCCACAGCCTTCAGTGAAAAGCGTCTACCCGTATGGACGGCAAGCTGATGCATACCGCGCTTGACCCCTATGCAGCTGCCTTGTTGGCTCGTGCCAAAGAAGCGGCTTATCCGCCGTTTGAGGCCTTGACACCTGCCCAATGCCGCAAAGCCTATGCCGCGAGTTGGGACGTCATGCAGTCGCCGGGTGGCGAAGTGGCTTCGGTACGCGATATACAAATCCAGGCTGAGGCCTCTTTGATGTTGCGCATCTACCGAGGTGCCCAAACCCAAGACACCGATGATTTGCCTTGCATGGTGTTCTTGCATGGCGGCGGTTGGGTGATTGGCAATTTGGAAAGCCACGACCGCATGTGCCGACAACTGGCCAACATCGCGGGTATTTGCGTGGTATCGGTGGACTACCGTTTGGCGCCAGAGCATCCGTATCCCGCCGCTTTGCAAGACACTGCTGCTGCTTTGCAATGGGTGGTGGCACATGCCGATGAATTGCACATTGACCCGCATGCGGTGGGCGTGGGGGGCGACAGTGCGGGGGGCAATTTGGCTGCAGTTTTGGCATTGATGTCGCGGGATGGCGATTTGCCAAAGCTGTGTTTCCAAGCCTTGCTCTACCCTGTGACGGATTTGACTTGCCGCTTTCCCTCTTATGCACGTGTCACAAGCGACTTGCCTTTGACCTCATCAACCATGCGGTATTTCATTGATCACTACATTCCGTCAGGTATCGATAAATCCGAGTGGCGCATCTCCCCGCTGAATGCTTCTTCATTTGCTGGCGTGGCGCCTGCCTTGGTCTTGACCGTGGCGCATGACCCTCTGTGTGATGAAGGAATCGCCTATGCGCATCGTTTGGACCAAGCAGGGGTGCGAGTGGCCGCTTTGCATTACAACGACCAAATGCATGGACTGCTCAGCCAAGGGCGGTTGATTCCCATGGCCAACACCGTTGCTCACCAGGTGTTCAGCTTGGTCGGTCACGCCCTTCATCAAAGCCTCAAAATACATTCACAGGAGACAACATGACATTTCAATCTACCCCACATAAAACCAAGCTAGCCCAACTGAGTGTGTTGCTGGCTTCAGCTTGCATGAGTTTGGCTGCATGGTCCCAAGATGCACCGCAAGATGGCGTTTACAAAGACCGCATCGACTGGGGTGTGCTCATGGACATGAGTGGCCCGACATCGGCATCGCAGGGCATTTGGGTCAACGGCTTTCGCGATTACATGCGCCGCGTCAACGAAGGCGGCGGTGTCTTTGGTCGCAAGATCAACGTCTTGGCTGAAGACAACCGATTCAATGCAGCTACCGACAAAATTGCGTTCGAAAAACTCGTTAGCCAAACGCCTGTGATCGCTATTTCTGGCATGGGGACTTCGGTGTCGCAAGTGGCTTTGGCACCCACCATCAAGGCCGGTAAGGTGCCGATTGTGGGTACGTATACGACCACCAAAGCCCTGTCTGAGCCGGTCACACCCATGGTTTACAACGGCTTTTGCGGCTACAAGTCCATGGCGCAAGCGGGTGTGGGTTACCACGTGGACACGCTCAAACTCAAAGCCCCCAAAGTGGTGACTTTGGCGATTGAAACCGCTGGTGGCAAGGAATACCACGACTATGTGGCTGATGCTGTGGCGAAATTTGGGGGTACCGCAACCCACTTGACGGTGAAAGTCACAGCAGTAGATGTCACGCCGCAAGTTTTGGAAATCATGAAACTCAAGCCGGACTTGATCACGATTTATGGCGTATCCAATACCGCTATTTTGACCATGAAAGCCTTGAACCAATATGGCTTGAACATCCCCACTTTTGGCATCACCTATTTGGGGGCGCCCCAAATGTTTCAAAGCATGGGCGCAGAAGCTGCGGCGAATTACAAGTTCATCAGCTGCTTCACCCCAGGTGGCGTGGACCAAACGGCTGGCAACAAAGCCATGTCAGCTTATGCCGAT
>JAIXYA010000031.1 GCA_027490485.1 Comamonadaceae bacterium | reverse complement strand
GTGTCCTCCCGACACCAACAAGGCCACAAAAGGAAACTGTGGCGGGTCATCGCTTAGAAACGGGGACAACAAATGGCCTTCCAAATGATGAATTCCCATCACAGGCCTACCTAAGCTAGCGGCCAAAGCGCAGGCAGAGGCTGCTCCAACCAACAAAGCGCCTGCCAACCCCGGGCCTCGGGTATAGGCCACCACATCGATATCCGACAGAGCTTGCTGGGCAGAAGCCATCACCTCTTCTACCAAGGGAACCAGACGACGGATATGGTCTCGGCTGGCAAGCTCGGGCACCACGCCACCATAGGCCTCGTGCATAGCGGCTTGGGTATGCAAATGCTGCGCCAGCAGTTGCGGCCAAACGGTGTCTTCACCAGTGCGAACCAAAGCCACACCAGTTTCGTCGCAAGAAGATTCAATCCCTAGTATCAACATGGCGCTGAGTTTAGCCCTGCTTGATTCATTACATAACTACAAGTCATTTAACTTATCAGACAATATCAACCATGGGCATTGCGCATTTCATTCGGGAAATTGGACGTGGCAAGCAAGGGGCAAGGGATTTGTCTCGTGAGCAGGCTTGTGACGTCATGACCAAAGTGTTGCTGGGCTCTGTTGACCCTGTGGCCTTAGGCGCTTTTTGTATCGCCATGCGCATCAAAGGCGAAACCCCTGAAGAAATGCTGGGCTTTCTGGATGCTGTTCATGCGCAACTGCAAGTATTTTCCAATAACGATCCTCAACCGGTTGTTGTCTTGCCAAGCTACAACGGCTCACGAAGACTGCCTTTGCTCACACCGCTGCTGGCAAAAATATTGGCCCACAGCGGACATGCTGTGTTGATACATGGCGCTCATACCGAGGACACACGTGTATCCACCCAAGAGGTCTTATCTGAATTGGGGATTACCGCCTCAACCCGTACCCAAGCCATTGCCAAAGGCGAAGTGGTATTTGCACCAACACGTTTGCTGTGCGAAGGTATTTGGTCACTGCTACAAGTTCGCCGCCAAACGGGTTTGCGTAATTCTGCCCACAGTCTGGTCAAGTTGATGACCCCTGTTTTAGGCCCAAGCATTCAAGTCGCCAGCTACACCCATCCGGAATACGCTTTGTCAATGCAAGCAACGCTTGAAGGTATGAAAGCCAATGCCTTGCTGCTGCGCGGTACAGAGGGAGAGCCTGTGGCTGACCCTCGAAGAATGCCAAACATGCGTTGCTTTATCCAAGGACAAGCTTTTACGCAGCTCGATATTGCATCGCAAGTTGCACATGACACCATCGACATGCCCTTGGGCATGAATGCGATGCAAACAGCTGAATTGATTGATGCGATGATTCATGGAAGAAAGCCAATTCCCCCGCCTGTACAAGCGCAAGCAGAACTCATTTCGCGCTTGTCCTTGGCCTGTATCGATCAAAGTGTTAGAAACGACACACCATGAAAAAAACATCACCCTCTGTATTTGTCACGCTGGTTGGCGCAGGGCCTGGCGACCCCGATCTCTTGACGCTCAAAGCGGTCAAAGCGCTGCAACATGCAAGCGTCATTTTGGTTGACGACCTGGTCCACCCCGATGTTTTGCAACATGCCCCTGCGCAAGCACGTATTGTTCATGTAGGCAAGCGGGGTGGTTGTCAATCGACACCCCAAGCCTTTATCGAAAAATTGATGGTGCAAGAGGCCTTGGCAGGCGAAAGCGTGGTGAGACTCAAAGGAGGAGACCCCTTGCTGTTTGGTCGGGCTGGAGAAGAAATTGCTTATCTTCAGTCACATGGCGTGGGCGTACAAGTGATCAACGGCGTCACGGCGGGTCTTGCAGCCGTCAATAGCCTTGGCGTTTCATTAACGCATCGGCAATATGCCCACGGTGTGGTCATGGTGACTGGGCATTCACCCTCAAGTCATTTAAATACGCCTCCAGTGAGTTGGGAACTTCTTGGTCACACCGCGCATACTTGCCGATTGACATTGGTCATTTACATGGGCATGACAAGTTCGCAAGAATTACAAACAGCATTGTTGACATCCATGCCTGCCGACACACCCGTTGCAGTGGTGCAAAACGCCAGCACACTCAATGAATGCAGTGTTATTGGTCAACTACATGCCTTGCATACCTTGATTGAATCATCCGGAATGGCAAGTCCTGCCGTGATTTTGGTAGGCGATGTGCTCAGTACGCTCGCAAGTTTGCGCCACGAAGCGTTAAACCCAGATAAAGCTTTTGCCATTGCCCTGCCTGGCGCTTGATGGACAGAGGATAATCAAGGCTTTAGACATCGGACATCAACATGGAAGCAGAACGCATCAACAACATTGGTAACTTGCTTAAAGATTTGCAAGCACGAACACTTGATCTTCGGGGGTATCTTTGACTTCGATGCCAAATCGGAACGACTGAGAACAGTCAACGCTTCCCTTGAAGACCCAAGCGTTTGGAACGACCCCAAAAAAGCGCAAGAACTGGGAAAAGAAAAAAAGTCTCTTGACGATATCGTGCTGAGCATTGGCCGCTTGGGCCAGGAAATAGATGACAACACCGAGTTGTTTGACATGAGCAAGTCTGACAACGATGAGTCCGGACTTCTGAC
>JAIXYA010000052.1 GCA_027490485.1 Comamonadaceae bacterium | reverse complement strand
CCACATAGACAGCAGGTCCGAAGAACACATCCAGTTGGGCGCAGTGGTAGAGCGGCAGGGAATGCAAGGCCAAATCATCGACATGAATTTCTGCATTGATCACACAGCTCACGTACTGCCACAGCACGGCGTCATGGGTGAGCATCGCGCCCTTGGGACTGGACTCAGTGCCACTGGTATAGACAATTTGCAAAACATCGTTGCCAGTGAAAGTTTGCGTTGGCAATTCGCCTTCTTTAGCAGTCAAGGTATCAAAGTTGTGCATCCCATCGCTGGCTTGGGTGGGGTCTTCTGAGGGAATCCAAATGAACTCAGCCACCTGGGTGTCCAAGGCAGCTGCAGCTTTTGCCAAGGAGGTGAGTTCGGAGTCGGTGACCAGCACTTTGGCTTGGGCATGCCGGAGTATGTAAGCCACCTCATCCGCTTTGAGCATAAAGTTGATAGGCACCAACACTGCACCCATGCGAGCTAAAGCAAATCGCATTGCTGCAAAGCCGTGTGAATTACGCGCCAACATGGCCACATGGTCGCCGCTTTGTATGCCCATTGCCACCAGGCCCACTGCCAATCGGGTGACCAGCGTATCAAATTGGGCATAGCTCCATTGGGTTTGTCCACAAATGACGGCGATTTTGTCGGGGAGCCGTTGAGCGGTGCGCCTCAGGATATCGCCCAAGGTTTGGCTACGGGCCAAAGCGATGGCAGAGGAAGAAAGGGGGAGATGGGTTGAAGTCATGCAGAAATCTTAGGACAAAAAAAAGCCACCCGAAGGTGGCTTTTGATCGAAGCAGAAAAAATTACTTCTTCTCGCCTTCGGCAGCAGGTGCGGGAGCAGCAGCAGGTGCTTCGGCAGGTGCGGGAGCAGCAGGTGCAGGCGCAGCAGCAGGAGCTTCAGCAGCAGGTGCAGGAGGAGTTTCTTTTTTACCGCAAGCGACCAAAGCAGCAGCCAACAAAGTTGCCAAGAGGAGTGATTTTTTCATGGGGGTTCCTTAAAGAATGGTTCGAAAGATTTCGAGGGATGCCACATGCTTTGGTCTAAAACCTCTACATGCAACCGAGCCGATGGACTCAAGCTCCTTCAACTCAGCCACTTATTATAGGTGAATTCCCGAATGGCTTATCCGTCAGTTTTTTAAGTCTATTTAACCGCCTTGAGGGTGCAGCCATCCCGATTGCCCCCACTCCTCCAAAACTGCCAGCAGGGTTTCACTAGATTGTTGAATTTGCTGATGATTTAGAAATCGTTTATCAGCCAATGACCGTAAGGTTCTGGCATCCGCACCTGCACAACGCCAACTTTCTCCATTGATGTAAACATATCGCTGGTCGTAAAGCATTTTGGTTTTGCGATCCAACACAACACCTTTTTGCAAGCCCTTAGGGTCTTGGGTATCAAACCAAACCTGCGCCTTAGGCTCGCTCAACCACTCACCTAAAACTTTTTCACTGGCATGCTTCTGACGCAATGCACTTGCAAGCGCATGGTGGGTAAAGGCTTGCAGATGCTCTGGTATGCGGGCCGGATGATCGGTTGCTGCTTGGGTTTGATCGCGGTAACGAGCAGTTTCTTTGACCACATCCATGTCAGCGAAACGAGGCAACAACTGTTGCGCCAAAGCCTGCGGAGTTTGTGCTTTGAATCCAATCGAGTAAGTCATGCATTCCCCCAAGGCAACGCCCTCATGGGCGCACTGCGGAGGCAAATACAGCATGTCGCCAGGGTTGAGCACCCAAGTTTCTTCGGCCTTGAACTTGCGCAATATTTTCAAGGGGACGTCATCTCGCAAGGAAAGGTCTTTTTGTTGACTGATACCCCAGCGACGCTGTCCATGCACTTGCAACAAAAAGACGTCATAGCTGTCAAAGTGCGGCCCCACCCCACCTTGGTCGGTCGCATAACTGATCATGACGTCATCCAAGCGAGCGTCGGGAATGAAACGAAATTGGTCCCGCAGTTGCGCAACATGGTCGTCGTGTAAATCTACCCCTTGGACCAACAGCGTCCAATGGCTTTGCTTCAAACTCGGCAAACTGCGTCTGACCAATGGCCCTGACTTCAAGCGCCATTGACCTGTATGGGTGTCATTAACGACCAAGCGCGACTCAACGACCTGCGATTCGGCCAAAGCAAACAACTGCTGGCGGCTCAACAGGGGCTGGATGCCGGCCACGGCTTGGCGGATCAGCAGGGGCTTTTTTTGCCAATAGCGGCGCATGAAGCTCTCGGCGCTCAAGGTACCCAGCAAGGGGTGGGGCAAGGTCTTTTTCAAAGCGTTTCTCCAAACTGCGACAATTCCGCCCCATGAACATAACACCAGACTGCGTTGTTGCCCTGACATGGGTGCTTAAAGATACCCAAGGGCAAATCTTGGATGAACTTGATGATCCCGTGGAGTTTTACTTGGGGGGACACGATTTGCTCGAAAAAATCCAAGTGGCTCTGCATGACCACCAAGTTGGCGACCAATTGGATTTGCATTTGGAGCCTGAGGAAGCCTTTGGAGACTTCAACGAAGAGTTGATTTTTTTAGAGCCGCGTCATGCATTTCCTGCTGAGCTTGAAGAAGGTATGACCATCGAGGGACATGCCCTCCCTCACGACTGCAGTCCTGATGCACCCAAAGACGTGATCTACACCGTGACCGATGTCTACCCTGAGCACGTGGTGCTGGATGGCAACCACCCACTGTCGGGCATGGCTTTGCGAATTTCACTCACCATCACAGGTGTCAGAGCCGCCACAGAACAAGAAAAAAGCCATGGCACTTGTGGCTCTGGCTTTTTCTCTGTGCCAACCCTGTCAGGCAACGACACGCTGCACTGAGGGCCTATTGCTTACCTGTTGAGCCGTAGCCACCTAAACCGCGTTCAGTGGCGGCCTCAAATTCATCCACCAGGTTGAACTGCGCTTGCACGACTGGCACGATCACCAATTGGGCGATGCGCTCCATAGGTTCGATGGTGAAAGCCACATCGCTGCGGTTCCAAGCACTCACCATGAGTTGGCCTTGGTAATCGCTGTCAATCAAGCCCACCAAATTACCCAGCACGATGCCATGTTTATGTCCCAAGCCAGAGCGCGGCAATATCAGGGCAGCGTAGTTTGGGTCTTTCAAATGGATGGCCCGTGCGCGATAGGCCATGATGTGCAGCCCCAT
>JAIXYA010000286.1 GCA_027490485.1 Comamonadaceae bacterium | reverse complement strand
CATTTGGTGTTCCAAAGACCAGTCCAAAGCTTGGCAAGATTTCATGCTGAGAGACCAATCGCCCAATCCAACAGGCTGCGATACAGCGGCGCTTAAGCGTAATGTTGATTTCGGCCAAAAACAAAGAATCAGTGGTACACCCACCACCATCTTCGCCGATGGGTCACGTATTTCAGGGGCGGTAGAAATGGCCCAAATAGAAAAAATGCTCTCTTCTGCAAAGCCTTGACAGCCACCCAACCTATGTCCTCTAAAGGCGCTAAGCAACGTGGCATTCATTACCAAGTAAGCATTGAAAATGCACATGCGCATCTGTGGCGCATTATTGTGTTTGTTCAGCATCCACGCTCAAAACAAAAATTTCAACTCCCAGTTTGGATTCCAGGGAGTTACTTGGTCAGAGAGTTCTCCAAACAACTCAGTGGGTTTGAAGCCACCCAAGATGGGAAAACCGTCGCTGTCCAACAAGTTGATAAATGCACATGGGTCAGTGCGTCAAAAAACAATAAGCCATTGCAATTGCAATACCTTGTTCATGCCCATGACCATTCGGTTCGCACTGCTTGGCTAGATGCACACAGAGGTTTTTTCAACGGTACCAGTATGTTTGTTCAGGTACTGGGGCAAACTCAAGACGCCATCAGCTTAGAGTTGATACCGCCAAAACATACCAGCAAATGGCAAGTAGCCACGTCGCTGAGCTCTGTGCGTGTTAACAGCGCAGGTTTTGGCACTTACCACGCTCAAAACTATGACGAGCTTGCAGACAGCCCTTTTGAGCTGTCTGACTTTTCTCGCACGGACTTTGCCATTCAAAAGACGAAGCACCAGATTGTGGTCACGGGTGCGGCTCCATCATTTGACGCGCAACGCCTGAACAAAGACGTGGAGCGTATTTGCAAAACCATCGTTGACTTTTGGCACAAATCGGCAACACCGCCATTTGCGAACTATGTTTTTTTATTGAATGCAGTCGCTGACGGCTACGGCGGACTCGAGCATAAAAACAGCACAGCTTTGCTTTGCAGACGCAAAGATTTACCCAAGCTCGCCGACAAGCACCCCAGCGACGACTACATTAGCTTGCTGGGTCTTTTCAGCCACGAGTACTTTCATGCTTGGAATGTCAAACGGCTCAGGCCTTCAAATTACCTGAGCTACAACTACCAAAGCGAGCAGTACACAGACATGCTTTGGTTTTTTGAGGGCTTCACCGATTACTATGACAACTTGATGCTTTGCCGTGCGGAGTTAATTTCGCCAGCGCTTTATCTGAAGTTGCTCACTAAATCTGTCCAACAGTATTTGCAAACACCCGGCAGGCAGGCTCAGTCCGTTGCAGCGGCAAGCATGGAAGCATGGACCAAGTATTACCGGCCTGATAGCAATACCCCCAATATCACCGTGAGCTACTACACCAAAGGCTCACTCATCGCACTTTGTTTAGACCTTTCATTGCGGCAAATGGGGCATAGCCTAGATGTTGTGATGCGAGAACTGTGGCAGCAGAGCCAAGGTGGCCCCATCTCAGAAGACGATTTACTTCAAGCCCTTCATTCCATCAGCGGTAAGCCATGGCGTAAGACCTTGCATTCATGGGTACATACGGTTGAAGAACTTCCTTTGGCTGAGGTCTTAGCTCAACAAGGTGTCGGTATTCAATATGAAGCATCTCCCTTGGCACAACAAATTGGCATACGCGTCAAGGAAGACCATAGCGTACATATACAAACCGTCTTGCGTGGCAGTGCTGCCGAGTTTGCTGGTTTCTCTTCAGGCGACGAGTGGCTTGGCATAGAGACAGGCCGCGGCAAAACCCTGCAATCTTGGCGCTTGCAGCGTCTGGATCAATTGCAGCTCTTGCTAGGCAAGGCCAATGAGTGCAAAGCTTTGGTAGCACGAGATGGTTGTTTGCTTCGATTGAATTTTGTCCTGCCCACCACCGACCCTGCACCTTTGTGGCGGCTGCAGATTGCGGACCCAGTCAAGGTGGGGAGTTGGCTCAGTGACACGCAGTAAAAATGAGTTGATATCAACGCTGATCTATCACTCGCTTGGCTTTGCCCATGCTTCGCTCAATACCACCTTCAAGACATAACTCCACCTTCAAGCTGGTGCCTATATAGGCCTTAGCTTCATGTTCTAGGTTGACAGCGGCCTGCTTGGCCTCAGAAGAGTCACAAGACAAACCTGTGCGGGTCTCTACTTTGACAGTCAACGTATCTAATGGCCCCTCTTTTTGCAAGATGCATTGGTAATGCGCACTCAAGGCCGATTGCCGCAGAATAAGTTCTTCAATTTGGGTGGGGAAAACATTCACGCCCCTGACAATCATCATGTCATCACTGCGCCCTGTGATTTTTTCCATTCGCCGCATGCTGCGAGCGGTTCCAGGCAGCAAGCGGGTTAAATCGCGCGTACGGTACCTGATGATGGGCAAGGCTTCTTTGGTCAAGCTGGTAAACACAAGTTCGCCCAGTTCCCCATCAGGTAACACCTTTCCCGTTTCGGGATCAATGATTTCAGGGTAAAAATGGTCTTCCCAAACGGTGGGACCGTCCTTGGTTTCTGCGCACTCACTCGCCACCCCTGGCCCAATGACCTCTGAAAGGCCATAAATGTCCACCGCGTCAATGCCCATGCGCTTCTCAATGGCCAAGCGCATATCGTTGGTCCAAGGCTCAGCACCAAAAATGCCGATACGTAAACTGCTTTCAATGGGATTCAAACCTTGGCGTTCAAATTCATCAGCCAAAGCCAACATATAGCTGGGCGTTACCATGATGATGTCAGGCGCAAAATCTTTCAAAAGCTGCACCTGTCTTTCGGTTTGCCCGCCGCCAAAGGGAATCACCGTTAGGCCTAAATGCTCTGCACCATAGTGCGCACCCAAGCCACCCGTGAACAAGCCATAGCCGTAGCTTATATGTACTTTGTCACCTGGCCTGGCACCCGCAGCGCGAATACTGCGCGCAACACATTCAGCCCACATGGCCACATCATTCGCGGTGTAGCCCACCACGGTTGGCTTACCCGTTGTACCGCTGGACGCGTGAATTCGCACCACTTGTGACTGTGGCACCGCAAACATCCCGAAGGGGTAACTGTCGCGTAAATCTGATTTTGCAGTGAAAGGAAATTTGCTCAAATCGGCCAAGCTTTTGCATTCATCCGGATGAATGCCAGCAGCATCGAACTTTGAACGGTACACAGGTGAATAGGTATACGCATGATGCAACGTGGCTTTCAAGCGCTTGAGTTGCAAACTGCGAAGTTCGTCGATACTGGCTTTTTCAATAGGGTCAAGCGGGAAATGTGTTGGACTCATACGGGTACCACTGTTCCTTGAATTTGTGCACTTTTACCTCTGAAAAGCGCCACGACTTCTTCTTTCTGATTACGCACGATCATGTCGTAAACACCATGCCGACCGCTCAAAACCTGCTCTTCTCCATCGCATACCAACACATCGCCAAGGTGGACCGGTTTTAAAAAATCAATCGATGCAGCGGCAGCAACCGCGACTTTGTTATGGCTGTTACAGGCAAACGCAAAAGTGGAATCAGCCAAAGTAAAAATAAACCCGCCATGGCAAATTTGATGTCCATTCAAATGCATGGGGGTGACCCGCATTTGCATACGTGCTTGACCTGGTTTGCAAAAAACCAATTCCATCCCCATGGTCTGGCGTGAAGCCACATCGGCAGAAAACATGGACTCACCGACTTGATGCGCCAAGTCCACAGCAGATGTGAATTCCGACATGCTCATTGCCCTGTGAATTGGGGAGGACGTTTTTGCAAGAAGGCAGAGACACCCTCAATGTAGTCATGCGTTTTTCCAAGCGCAGATTGCGTATCACGCTCAACATCAAGTTGTTGGTTCAAGTTTCTGTTTCCCGCTTCACGCAACAGGGCTCGTGTGGCAATCAAAGCTTGGGTTGGCATAGCAGCCAAGCGTTGCGCCATTTGAGAAGAGGCCTCTAAACAGTCCTCGGCCACATCCCAAATCAATCCCCACTCCTTGGCTTGTGGCGCCATCAATTTGTCACCGGTCATGGCCAATGCCATGGCCCGAGACAAGCCCAAACGCTCCACCAAGAACCAACTGCTGCCAGCGTCTGGAATCAAGCCAATTTTGCTAAATGCTTGGATGAAAGATGCAGTGGGAGCCGCAATGGCAATGTCGCAAGCCATCACAAAAGAGGCTCCTGCACCAGCTGCTACGCCATTGACCGCGGCAACGGTGGGCATACGTAAGTTCTGCAGACGTCTGGTAGTTGGATTGAAAGCTTGGTCAATCACGGGACCTGGGTCTGCACGTGCTATCAAGTTGGGGCCCTCGGCAAAATCAAATTCAGATAAATCGGCCCCAGCGCAAAACCCTCGCCCAGCACCGGTGATCACCATGGCTCGAATCAGTGGATTGGCTTCTGCCGTGTCAAAGGCCTCCCACAAATGGCGGTGCATTTCGCGTGTAAAGCTGTTCAAGGCTTGCGGACGGTTGAGTGTGAGCCACGCTACTGCGCCTCGCTCTTCGTAGCTAACGGTCTTTTCATTCATATCGGTCTCCTTAGGGGATAATTTATCACCAGCCAAGAGCCGCTCAGGCTTGAGGGTTCAGTTGAATGTGATAGCCAAGATTTGGAGACATGCATGAGTTACCAATTGATTCAAGTTCGCACCGAGGCCGAAAAGGTGGGCATCATCACCCTCAACCGCCCCAAGCAATTGAACGCACTCAACAGCGAACTCATGGTTGAGATGGGCACTGCTCTGAAGTTATTTGATGCAGACCCCCATATTGGTTGCATCATTTTGACCGGAAGTGAAAAAGCCTTTGCAGCGGGTGCAGACATTGGTGCAATGGCCACCTACAGCTATGCCGATGTTTACAAAAACGACTACATCACACGCGATTGGGAAACGCTGCGCAGTATTCGCAAGCCCATCATTGCAGCAGTTTCTGGTTTTGCGCTGGGTGGCGGGTGCGAAGTGGCCATGATGTGCGACATCATCATCGCGGCTGACAACGCTCGGTTCGGCCAACCTGAAATCAAACTTGGCATCATCCCTGGTGCAGGTGGCACACAACGTTTACCCCGTGCTGTTGGCAAAGCCAAGGCCATGGACTTGGCCCTGACGGGGCGCATGATGGATGCGCAAGAGGCAGAACGTGCTGGGTTGGTCAGTCGCGTCGTGCCACTGGACAAGTTAATGGATGAGGCTTTGGGTGTGGCACTCAGTATTTGTGACTACTCGCAAATTGCAGTGATGTCTGCCAAAGAATCCATCAACCGCGCCTTTGAGAGCAGTTTGTCCGATGGAGTCATGTTTGAGCGACGTATGTTCCACGCGCTTTTTGCAACTGAAGACCAAAAAGAAGGCATGGATGCCTTTGTTAATAAACGCAAGCCTGTGTTCAAACACCAATAAAACCTAGGGAAATGCCATGACTAAAGAAACCCAAACGCAATCGAGTTTGAAAAGCTGGGGGTTTTTGGCCCTCAAATCTCTTTTGGGGGTTGTGCTACTGGCTGTGATTGCATTTTTTGTTGGGCCTACCAACGAGTTTGGCAGCGATACACCCTCAAGCAGAATTGCGCCTACGCAAACATTGTCTGAACTCGATGAATGGCTTGCCCAAAGCGAAGCCAAGTTCAGCGATATCAAACCAGGCACAGCCAAAGGCATTGTGTGGGCCAACGCTAGTCATCAAAAGACGCCTTGGGCGGTTGTCTATGTGCATGGTTTTTCAGCCAGCCGAATGGAAACAGCACCTGTGGCGGACTTGGTCGCCAAAGAATTGGGTGCCAATCTTTTTTATACACGGCTCAGCGGCCATGGCTTGCCAGGCGCAGCCCTGGGTCAAGTTTCTGCTCAAGATTGGTTGGCTGACACCGTAGAGGCTATTCGCATAGGACAAACCTTGGGTGAAAAGGTTTTGGTCATCAGTTGTTCCACCGGATCAACGCTTTCGACATGGCTTGAGACTTCATCCTATGCCAATGCTGTTCAGGCGCATGTGTTTATCTCCCCCAATTTTGGCCTCAAAGACAAGCGCTCAGAACTGCTGAATGGTCACTGGGGAAAACAAATTGCCATGGCGATCACAGGACCCGAATTGAAGTTTCCCGACGTCAGCGAACAGGAATCAACGGCATGGACAAAAAGTTATCCCACAAGCGCTTTGTTTCCCATGATGGCACTGGTCAAGAAAGTACGTGAAAGCGACGCACAGTTATTCAAGACACCCTTGTTGGTGCTCTACAGCCCAGACGACCAAACCGTTGACCCCTTGGAAACCCAAAAATTCTTTGAACGAATTGGTTCACCTAGCAAAAAACTTGAATTGGTTTCTTACAGCCAAAGTGAAGGGCAGCATGTGTTGGCCGGAGATATACGCGACCCTAAATCGGTGGAGCCCATGGTCAAAACCATCGTCAAATGGCTTGGCGAGCAATCAATGCCTTAACCTCTTTGCATCCGCCCAAGAGCACTCCATCGCGAAACACCATGGGAAATGTGGGCCAACCGGTCCACATTTTCAAAGCCAAGCGACGCTTCCATTGGCTGAAGTAACTTCCATACTCTAAATAGTGGTAAGAAATGCCAGCCTCTGAAAGCAAGGCGCGAACATTCTTGACAACGGGGTTTTGCGTCATTCCCACCACCACAACTTGGTGCTGGGCAATGGCCAACTGAACCTCTTGAACAATATCTTGGTTAAATTGGGCGACAGTAGCTTGAATGTCAGAATGAATTTTCTGTTCGGGTAACACTGGCCTGGTCATGATGTGCTTTCAAAAAGTTCACGCGTTTAAAGCGTCACATAATAAACCGTATGAAATACATCTTCTTTGTTGTAATCTCATTGCATTGTTTTTTGGCTTCTGCCCAAATTGTGTCCAAGCCGCTCACTTGCAGTCAGCACTTTCTTGGTTTTTCTTTTGAGGTGCATTTCATGGGCGATAAGGTTGCAGTGTCATTCAAAAATGAAACATACACATTGCCTTTTAACCGCTCGTGGGTAACCATGGACGGCGGTCGTTGGAGCGATTACACCAATGGGAAGCTGATTTTGGCCTCTAGCTATCCTGAAGAGCCATATGTTGCCATCAGCCTTAAGAATCAAAAAAATTCAATGGCTTCATGCGACGTGGTTGAATTACCCCTAAACCAGTCGACTGCAAAATAACCTTCGCCTATTCTTTTTCTGCAGCTTCAGGTTCGGTTTTTTTAATTTGGTAAGCATTGTTTCTTTGAACCCGTATGACCAGAAAATAGCAATCTCTTTTCAGTTCGCCGTTTTTGATCATGTCACAAAAAGTCGCACTGCCCGCATAAGATGCCTTGCAATAATTCATTTCATCAGGCTTGGGTTTGAGCGAACAAGAGGAAATATCTGCGGCCTTGGCAAATACCGGGAAAAGTAAAAAAATCAGAATACTTATCAACTTGTACATAAAAACTCCATGTGCTTAGAGTCTTTGTAACAGCAAGCCTTATCAATTGCACATGATTTCTCACTATTTTTGTCTAAATTGTTGTTTTATATGACAATTATTCAACAAAACATGCTTTTTACATTCTGTCCTGGTTTAAAACAATCTTAGTATTTCTCAGGGACCATCATTTGCTCAGGCACAGGGTGGCGAATGTAATCAGGATTTCGAACACGCGCAGGCAAGGCAATCTCGGCATGTTCAATCTCGTGGTATTTGAACTGAGAAAGTAAATGGTCAATACAGTTCAGACGAGCGCGTTTCTTATCCACGGCTTGAACCACCCACCAAGGCGCCTCTGGAATATGGGTTCGCTCGATCATGGTTTCTTTTGCGCGGGTGTAGTCTTCCCAGCGTCTTCGGCTCTCTAAATCCATAGGGCTGAGCTTCCACTGCTTCAAGGGGTCATGTATGCGGCCCAAAAAGCGAGCGTGCTGCTCATCATCCGTGATGGAAAACCAATATTTCAATAGGATGATGCCGCTTCTGGCCAGCATTTTTTCAAATTCAGGGACAGTTCGAAAAAATTCTTCATATTCATCTTCGGTACAAAAACCCATTACACGTTCGACACCGGCACGGTTGTACCAACTCCGATCAAAAAGTACGATTTCACCAGCGGCAGGAAGATGCGTGACATAACGTTGGAAATACCATTGCGTGCGCTCTCGGTCGTTAGGAGCCGGTAGAGCGGCGACTCGGCAGACGCGGGGGTTAAGCCTTTGGGTTATTCGTTTGATAACGCCACCCTTGCCTGCAGCATCGCGCCCCTCAAAAAGAATCACCACTTTTTGTTTGGTGGCAACAACCCAGTCTTGCAACTTGACCAACTCACCTTGCAAGCGCAGTAGTTCACGAAAATAACTGGCACGAATTTTTTTCTCTTCATCAGAGGCAAAAGGGTCGTTTTCGTTTTCGCCATCTTCCATGGCCATCTCAAGTTCTTCGTCTATGGAATCTAAGATGTCTTCGCGAATTTTTCGTAATTGCTCAGCATCGAGTTGAGAATTTTCTTTCATGCTATAGCCCCTTCAATATCTTCAAAACGTTTTAAAGGGTGTTTATGAAAGCATCATGACTATTGATCACGCTCTTGTATATCTTTGAGTTTTTGGTTGACATTTTGTAGCTTTTTCTTCATGCGACGAATTTTTGCTTGAAGTTCATCTTCAACCGGTGGGCCTGAATCTTTGCTGGGTGAATTGACTTTGACTTGCTTGCCGATCTTCGTCGCAGAGTTTCGAGGTTTACGGGCAGTGCCAGGATTTTGAGTAACTGATGATGCACTTACAAGTTGTGCTGTCGATCTTAGGTTGACGGTCTGGCTAAAGCGTGCAAAATGGTCAACGATATGGGTCTTGTCTATATGCGCTGTGTTTTCTTCCAAGCCATCGTTACTGCAGAATAACTGCTGGCTGGTGATGGGCGCATCGTCTGCAAATTTTTGCCGGTTGTCAGAGATTGATTTTTGGCTATTTATTTGTTGTCTATTTTCTTTGATATGTTCTTCATTTACGCGGTGAATTTGATCTTTGATATGGGTTTTTTTCTCGGTAAAAAAATCATCCTTGATGATGGGCTTTGGTGTTGAGCCAGTTGCCTTTTGAAGATCAACAGATT
>JAIXYA010000113.1 GCA_027490485.1 Comamonadaceae bacterium | reverse complement strand
TTGGCACCTTTTGATGACGCGGTAGATCCTGTTGCACAAGCCAAAGCCATTACGCTGGAGCTGAAAAAATACGATCCTGAACTCTTCGACAAACCGCGTTGGCTGGTGTTGAACAAGCTGGACATGGTGCCAACCGATGAACGTGCTGCTCGGGTGAAAGATTTTGTCAAACGCTTCAAGTACAAAGGACCGGTGTTTGAAATCTCGGCCTTGAACCGCGAAGGTTGCGAAGGCTTGGTTCGCGCCATTTACGACCATTTGCAAGCGCAGTTTCAATCGACCCAAGAACCCGAGGTGGTGGACCCTCGCTTTGCTGTCATGCCCACCACGCCTGTTAACAGTTAATGCCCATGAAAGAAGCCTCTAGCTCTACGGTCTTGCGCGACGCCAGACGCATTGTGGTCAAGGTGGGCTCCAGTTTGGTGACCAATGAAGGCAAGGGCTTGGACGAAGTCGCCATTGGTGAGTGGTGCCGCCAGATGGCGGCCTTGGCCAAGGCGGCGCCTGCGCGAGAAATCATCATGGTGTCGAGCGGCGCGATAGCCGAGGGCATGAAGCGACTGGGCTGGACCACACGCCCCCACGAGTTACATGAATTACAGGCCGCTGCGGCCGTAGGGCAAATGGGCTTGGCGCAAATGTACGAAACCAAGTTGCGCGAGCAAGGTCTGCGCAGTGCGCAGGTGTTGCTGACCCATGCGGATTTGGCCGACCGAGAGCGTTACCTCAATGCCCGCTCCACCTTGCTCACTTTGCTGCAACACAAAGTGCTGCCCGTCATCAACGAGAACGACACGGTGGTAAACGACGAAATCAAGTTTGGCGATAACGACACCTTGGGTGCGTTGGTGGCCAACTTGGTCGAGGCGGACGCCTTGGTGATCTTGACCGACCAAAAAGGTTTGTACACCGCAGACCCGCGGATGGACGCTCAGGCCACTTTTGTGCATGAAGCCAAAGCGGGTGACCCTGCGTTGGAAGTCATGGCGGGTGGCGCGGGTTCGAGCATCGGCAAGGGCGGCATGATCACCAAAATACTGGCCGCCAAAAGGGCTGCAGGTTCGGGTGCCAGCACCGTCATCGCTTGGGGTCGTGAGCCTGATGTGCTGCTGCGGCTGGCCGCAGGTGAGGGCTTGGGTACTTTGTTGGTCGCCCCTACGCAAAAGCAACAAGCACGAAAGCAGTGGATGGTGGATCAGTTGCAATTGCCTGGTGCGGTGTGGGTAGATTCAGGCGCGGTGTTGAAGTTGTCCAGCGAGGGCAAGAGCCTGTTGCCTATTGGCATGCAAAGCGTGCAGGGGGAGTTCTCCCGTGGTGACATCATTGCCATTTGCGATGAGAACGGCAAAGCCTTTGCCCGGGGTTTGGCCAACTATGCCAGCGCCGAAGCGCGTTTGTTGTGCCGCAAGGCCTCAAACGAGATTGAAAAACTGCTGGGTTATGTGGCTGAGCCTGAGATGGTTCACCGCGATAACTTGGTGCTCACTACTTAATTGGGCGCGGCGGGTCGCTGTTCAGCGCCATCCATGCCATCGGCACGACGCATACCTTGGCGTAAATAACGGCTTTTGGTTTCTTGTTGCGGCAAAAAGCGGGACAACTCGGTCAGCGCCAATTCATACACGCCGCGCTTGAAATCGACCACCGAGTCCAAAGGAACCCAATAGTCATTCCATCGCCAAGCGTCGAACTCAGGGTGGGTGCTGGCACGCAAATTCAAAGTGTGGTCAGGCACTACCAATTGCAGCAAAAACCATATTTGTTTTTGCCCCTTGTAATGACCGCGAGCGTCCTTGCGGATGTAGCGGTCTGGCACTTCATAGCGCAACCAGTCTCGGGTTCGGGCGACGATGCGCACATGTTCTGCCAACAGCCCCACTTCTTCTTGCAATTCCCTGTACATGGCTTGCTCGGGAGTTTCGCCGCGGTCGATGCCGCCTTGCGGAAATTGCCAACTGTGGGTACGGATGCGCTTGCCCCAAAAAACCTGATTCCTCTGATTGAGCAGAATGATGCCGACGTTAGGCCTAAAGCCGTCGCGGTCAAGCATAATCAAACCTCAAATTTTTCAACTGAGTCCATTATGCACAGTCAAGCGCTGTCATCAAGAGGGCTGACCATTCATTCATGCCGATTTATGCGGCACAGCAGACCATGAAAGCCTCACAATTTCTCATCTCCACCCTCAAGGAAGCCCCGTCCGACGCTGAGGTGGCCAGTCATCAGCTGATGATGCGTGCTGGCATGATCAAAAAACTGGGTGCCGGCATCTACACCTACATGCCCATGGGGCTGCGGGTGATCCGCAAGGTCGAGGCCATCGTGCGCGAAGAGATGAACCGTGCTGGCGCCATTGAGCTGACCATGCCGGTGGTGCAACCCTCGGAGCTGTGGCAAGAGACCGGCCGCTTTGAAAAAATGGGGCCTGAGTTGCTGCGCATCCAAGACCGCCATGGCCGCGACTTTGTGGTGCAGCCCACCAGCGAAGAGGTGGTGACTGACATTGCCCGTCAAGAATTTCGCAGCTACAAGCAGCTGCCCAAAAACCTCTACCAAATCCAAACCAAGTTCCGTGATGAGCGCCGCCCCCGCTTTGGCCTGATGCGTGGGCGTGAGTTCACCATGAAAGACGCCTACAGCTTTGACCGCGATGCCGACGCGACCAAGGCCAGTTACCAAGTGATGGCGCAGGCCTACCGCGCCATCTTTGACCGTTTTGGTTTGCGTTACCGCGCCGTGGCAGCCGACAGCGGCGCGATTG
>JAIXYA010000049.1 GCA_027490485.1 Comamonadaceae bacterium | reverse complement strand
TGTCGGTGCCATGGTCAATGGCATTGTTCATGATGTGAAGTAAGGGCTCGAACAGTTCTTCGACGATTTTGCAGTCCAGTTCGATGTCTTCACCGCTCAGGTTCAGTTGGATTTTTTTGTGATGAGCGATAACCTGCTGACCCATCGGGTCCACCATGGCGTCGAGTCTGCAAGTGCAGAGCTTGCTGGACGCGGCCAGGAGAGTGCTGCGCTGAATGCTTTTACTGGGCAAGGGCGGGGACTGGTCTGAGCCCAAGGTCTCATTGCGGGCCGGGGACGGGGTGCTGCTTGAAGGGAGTGGTTCGGGAGTATGTGCCGTGACCAACGGAGGCAGCTCTTGGGCTTGCGGTGTTTGGGGAACGTGCGGATCGCCATTCAGGCAAGCATGTTTGGTGCATGCTTGTTGCCAGCGTTGCAGCAAATTCGCCAACGCTGGTTGTGCTTTGGGGACCACTTGGCTGGCGGTGTCAGGGTTCAAGCTCGCGAGCAGCACTGCTAAATGACTCAATTTTGAAAGCTCCGCAGGTGTCAGAAATGCAATATTTTCGATTTTTTACAAATTAGTGTTATTTTTCAAATTCAACATGACTTAATCGATAAAATAAAAAAAAAGAATATAAAAATCTAAATAAAATTGAAATAGTAGGAAATCAGTGCCGCTATCTGGGCGTTTTGATGAGCCCCGAAAACCTGGGTTGGAACTTTGGTAGGGGGTTGTCCCTGTTCGGCAAGAACGGCATGGAAAAAAATCCATCAAATCCAGTGCGTTCACATTGGACTTTGATGTCAGCTAAGACGTTGTGTTCGTGAATGCGATGGTTTTGACAGCGCAATAGGGCGCAGAGCAGGTGGTGCCCACGGTTTGCAGGACTTCTATGCCGCTGATTTCGGACCTGAAGATGTCCAGCAGGTCAATGTCATTGATCTGCCAGGTCATGTTTTGAAGTGCCTGTTGGCCATTTCCAGCACGGTCGATGTTGCCAGTTGGGCAGTGTGGTATGGGCTTATAGAAATGCAGTCGAGCTGTTTCTTTTCTGCGGGGTGATGGGGTGCCATGAATACTTGTTGAATCAGGGCTGACATTTGAACGGTTGAATGAACAGCTTAAAATGACCCTAAGGTATTTTTTTAAAATCAGCAGGTCTTTGACTTAAATAACAAAAAGACCTGCAGCGTAAGAAAAAGAAAGCAAATACCTCTGAAATCGCGATCAACCATGGGCGTTCGGCGCTTCAATGAACTGGACCAATGGTGATCGATATTCATTTTTGTTAATTGAATTGCGCATTAAAAAATAAAAATCATGGGCAATAATTTAATTAACGTTCAATCTTCCAGCAATGATGCCAGTCAAAAATCCATTGAACCAATCAGCCTGAACAGGTTTGGCTGCATAAATACTGTCTTTGGCCAAAGCGCCCCGACTTGCCACCTCCTCTGCGGTCAATGCAGACAGCACCATGATGATCATGCGGTCAAAATGTGGGTTTTGCCGAAGTATCCGAAGTAATTCAAAGCCATCGATACCGGGCATTTCTAAATCTGTGATGAGCAGATCTGGGTTGATGCTGGAAATGTCAATGAGCGCCTCCATGCCAGACGGCATGATGGCGAAATCAACTGGAAAATCGGATTTTTCAAAATAGCCACGCAATAAATCGCGACTGATTGCATCATCATCCACAATCAAAACACGCAAGCGTGTATCTTGTGTTTCGATGGGTATGCCCTTCATGTTGTTTTTATTTAAAAATTCATGAATTGAATGCATCGATATTCGACGATGACCACCTTGCGTTCTCCAGGCTTGTAATTCATTTTTTTCAACCAAGGCCTGAATGGTTCCTACTGACAAGCCCAGTATTTTGGCGGCATAAGCGGTGCCACAATAGTCATTGGCCAACTTCTTGTTATGATTAAATGCCATATGTTAATTTTTTGAATTGGTTGAATAAACTGTCGAATTAAAATATTGGCTGATTATTCGTAAATAAGACTGTTCAATTTTGCATACCGCAAAGCCTCCAGTCGACTGTTGACGTTGATAATTTTGAACAAATGAAAGAAATGAACTTTCACTGTGCCTTCGGTGAGTCCCAACTCCATGGATATTTGCTTGTTTGAATAACCTTTATTCAAGAAATTCAACAGTTGCAATTGCCTTTTGGAGATCTTGGCAATGGGTTCTTGCGCCTTTTTGGGATTCAATTCTGGTGACAGAGGATGAAATATTTTCTTGAACTGACTGAAAATCAAGTTGATATCAGCGGACTTGTTGATGAAATGGTAAGATTTATATTTTTCTGATGCAGAAATTTTATCTCCAAAATCGACGTCTGTCATGATGACTATTTGGGCTTTGGGTCGGCATTGGGCAATGTGGTTAATGCTGGAAAATCCAAAACAGCCTGGAGATTTTGGTTCAATGACAATGACGTTGATTTCTTCAGATCTTTCGATTAATTTCAAAAGCTGTTGAAACGAGTGGATTGCCACAACCTCGGTCAATGGCTGAGCCTTGTGAATGATCATGGTGATCATCTCAGTGATAAGTGGATAATTGTTCAATAAGAGAACTCTCATGCCTGTCATTGTTTAAGTTAAATTTCACATTTTTATATTTTTTGGCGATTATTGAGGAAATTTATTCCTTTAGAAGTGTCATTCGCTAAACAAGCCAGTGCTTTAATCATCGGTCGAATGGATGAATGCATGCATGAGGAGTCTTCGCATCCCTCCGCTGCCTGGGAAGGGCCGTGCACACGTTCAGGCCTTCAACGCATGGGCTCGACACGGAGGCATGAAGGATTGAATGGGGGGCGAGGGGGTCTTTGAGCCGCGGTCTGCATGGGACTGTCCCGGATCAACAAAATCCCACACTTTTTGAGGCAAAGGGATTTTTGAACAGCTGCGCAGCGGTGCGTATCGCGATTTGGTGCCCCCGACAGGAATCGAACCTGTATCACTCCCTTAGGAGGGGAGAGTTCTATCCATTGAACTACGGTGGCTCACCGAGTCAGGATTGTAGCGACCGCCAAGCATGACAAACTCATCCCACAAGTGCTGGATTGTTTGCAAAAGCACTCGGTTGAGCGCTCTCAGAATGGCAAGCTTTTGAGCAAGAGATGCGAACTGTCAGCAAGTTCGGTGCGCACCAAGCGACCTTGGAAAAAGACCTGGAGTCCTTGCCAATTGCTGGTGTGCAAAAGAAAAGGGGCCAAGCCGTTGATGGTTTGACCCATGCCTGCTTTGAGCGTCAGTGTGTGCAGTTGGTTGCTGCTGTCCAGTACGCACAACACGCTGTCTGTAAGGGCTTGAATGTGGATGTAGTTGCCAGGCTTCAGCGGATGGTTGGTGGTGTGCGTTTTGCTATAAATTCTGTGACTGTCTTCACACGCGATCGATGCGAGTTCGTCTTGTTCTGGTGCAGGGTTTGAGGGGAAAGCAGGAGGCTCAAGGTTGGGTGTCTTGGCTTGTTTTTCTGCTGTGGGTGACGCCGATATGGATTCTTGCGGCAGTGTGCGGTCGCTGAGCGGAGCGCCTACCGGAATGGGTGGCGTTGGCGAGAATGTTTCTCCGTGCAAACTCAAAAGACTCACCAAAGCCATGCCACAAATTCCGCCCATCCAGAAAATGGGGCGCAACTTGGTTTTGTTGGATGTCGCACGTGTCTGAGCCTCGGAACCATCATGGGTCCATTCTGGCAAAGGGGTGATGGGGTTCGGACGCTGGGCTGTGTTGACCGTCAGATCTTCCAAAAGTCTTGAAGGCTCTTGGTTGCCGAGATCCGTCAATTCGTGCCCCAGTTTTTGAAGAAGCCGCACACCTGCGTGGCGTTTGATCAGGTCGCTGTAAAAAAAGTGCCCCACACCGGTTTCCAGTTCTTGGAGTTGAGCGTGGGAGAGGGTGTTGCTGCGCGCAAAAACGTGTGAATCAATCCCTGCTTGGAGGCGTAAATTTTGTAGCAATTGCCCATCCTCGGGGCGCCATGTTGTTGGGTTCATGGGATGCAAATGGTTGGCCAGAGAAATTTAAAGCTTCTAATATGCCTCATATTTAAATAAATTAAAATATATATAGCTCATTTTTTGTAAAAATAAATGTTTCAAAGGACGCCGACTTTCAGTCTCGGCGAATATGGGAGATCAAGTCCAGCGAACTTCGTTCTTCCGCTTGGGCTCTGAGCTTCAAGCGTTGGGTCAGGTCGTCAAAGATCAACAGGCTGCCCATGCCGCTTAGGCTGGTTTCATCGGCCTGTAAAAGTCTTGCGACAAGCGTTTGCCCCATGCTATGGCAGCACCTGTGGTGTTTGTCCCCGTGCTGTTCGACCTGCTGATCTCGTCAAGTCCCCATTTGCCTGCCAACGCGCTGTTGAATGGTTTGCCATGGCCGCTGAGCAAAGCCATGGCCGCTTGTTGTCGCACCACCGATTTGGCGCTATTGCTGGCCGCAGAACGCCGCTGTACCAGTCAGGTCAGTTGGTCGGCATCGGGCTTGTCAGGAGCGGCCTCCAAACGGATGCCAGGCAGCAAAGGGCCACCCGAAACCTGCACGCCAACCCTTTGAGGCCAACAGGGGCGCAAGGCCATGATTTTCAAACCCGGGTTGTCGTGGGCACCCTTGAGGTGCCAACCCCTTTGCACTTGTTGGATGCATGCGGGAGACCTGGTATCCACGGTCAGCGTGACTGGACCGAGGGGGTGGGAACCTTTTGTCTTGTTCCCAACTCAGTGGGGGGTTGAAAAATCCTTACGTGGCCAGTAAGTCGCGGTCTGAATCGTCAGGCTTTCAGCGTGGGCAGTCTGGTGAGCGGCTGCCATCAATCCGAACAAACCGAGCAACAGGCTTGTGCGAAATTGACCGACCTGAAACCATGTCATTTGCTCAGTAAACGCATCGCATCTTCCAAGCCTTTTAAGGTCAAGGGAAACATGCGTTGACTCATGAGCTGCTGAATGATGGAGATGCTTTGGCGGTATTGCCATACGCCTTGAGGCTCGGGGTTGATCCAGGCGTATTTTGGAAAGGTGTGCGTCAGGCGCTGCAGCCACTCGGCCCCGGCTTCTTCGTTGTTGTATTCAACGCTGCCGCCCTTTTGCAAAATTTCATAAGGGCTCATGGTGGCGTCCCCGATGAAGATCAGCTTGTAGTCCTTGTTGTATTTGCGCAGGATGTCCCAGGTCGGAAACTTTTCGGCATAACGGCGCTTGTTGTTCTTCCACATGAAG
>JAIXYA010000037.1 GCA_027490485.1 Comamonadaceae bacterium | reverse complement strand
GCCCAGTCTCCTTGTCATCGCGGAAACGGTGGTCGCCGAACATGAAAAAGCCTGGGTCGTAAATGGTTTGTGTAGGTGAGCGTTTTCCCGTGTTCAAGGCGGCAAGCGACATGAAGGGTTTATAGGTGGAACCCGGCGGGTAGGTGCCGCGTAACGCACGGTTGAGCAACGGTTTGTCGGGTGACTCATTGAGTAACTTCCAGTTTTCTGCGTCAATGCCCTCAACGAACTGATTCGGGTCAAACGTGGGCTTGCTGACGAAGCTGAGGACTTCGCCGGTTCTGGGGTCGATGGCGACCATCGCACCACGGCGGTTGCCGTACAAATCTTCCACCAGTTTTTGCAACTTGATGTCGATGGACAGCACCACGGTGTTGCCCGGAATGGCGGGGCTGCTGCGCAAGCGACGTACTGCTCGGCCGCCAGCAGATGTTTCCATTTCATGCACGCCGGTTTGGCCGTGCAATTGACGCTCATAACTTTGTTCGACGCCGAGCTTGCCAATGAAGTCGGTGCCACGGTAGTTACCGGCGTGTTCGGACTCTTCGAGTTTCTCTTTCTCGGCGGTGTTGATGCGACCGATATAACCAATTACGTGGCTGGCCAAATCGTTATAGGGGTAATTGCGAAACAAACGAGCGCGAATTTCAACGCCTGGAAAGCGAAAGCGTTGGGCGGCAAATCGTGCCACCTCTTCATCGCTTAAACGGGTGCGAATCGGCACGGACTCAAAGCTTTTCGACTCCTCGCGTAACCTTTTAAATCGGCGCTTGTCTCGCCCTTGGATATCAATCAACTCCGACAGGCTTTCAATCACCTCGTCCAGCGGGGCTTCGATTTTGGACGGCGTAATCTCTAGTGTGTAAGCCGAATAGTTGGTGGCCAAGACCACGCCATTGCGGTCCATGATGACGCCACGGTTGGGCACGATGGGCACGATGGCTGTGCGGTTGCTTTCCGCTTGTGCGTTGAACTCTTGGTAGCGCCAAAGCTGCAAATACACCAATCGAAAAAACAGAAAGCTAAAGGCAATAAACACAAATGCGGTTGCCACAAACACCCGCCCTCTGAAACGACGCAGGTCATACTCGACGTCACGGAGCAAACTCATAAAGGTCGGTTTTTATCAGGGTCAGGGGCGCGCCGCTGCGGCGCGAGCAGCAACACCGACGCCACAGGCCACAACAGGGTTTGGAGCAAGGGGGAAATAAACATCGACCACCCTGGAAACAAGCCACCTGTACCCATGCGCACGGCCAGTTCCAACAAATGGGTTGCCAAAAAAACGGGGAATACTTGCAAGGCTTGGGAGGGGAGATCAAACCACAAGATGCGTCTATGAATCATGGTGGCTAAAAAGCCTTGCACTGTATATGCCAGCGCATGTTGGCCCAGCAACGATGTTTGATGCACATCGGTGAGCAAGCCTAGGAAAAAGGAAACACCTACCCCTACTTTCAGCGGTTGATGTACACCCCAAAACAACAACAACAAAGCCACCCAATCGGGGGTCCACGCCGCATTGCCAAACAAGGCCATGCTTTGCACCATGTCCAGCAATAAAGCGATCAAAAGGGTCAGCAACATGAAGGTGGGGTTGGCTGGCAGCAGCAACTGCTGGCCACGGGGCATGATCATCGACGCCCTCCTTTGTGGTGCAACAAAGGCGCAGTCTGTTCTAGCGGGGGAGACTCCAACGGCAATTTGACTGGAGCAAGCACCATCACATGGCGAGCGCCTTGAACACGTGCCAGCGACTCACACAATATGCGCGCAAACACCGAATCGGCGCGCCGCTCCACCTTGACCACTTTGGCCACCGGAATACCTGGAGGGTAGACACCATCCACACCACTGGTGGTGAGCACGTCATCAACCTCAATGTCTGCGTTGGTAGCCATGTAGCGCAACTCCAACAAAGGCGCACCCCCGGACTCACCAAAAGCCACGCCACGCGCGCCGGTTCGCAGGTTGAGCACAGGAATGGAATGCTCCCTGTCGGTAACCAAAGTGATTTCGCTCACCAGCGGGTGGACGCGGGTGATTTGTCCCAAAATACCTTTTTCGTCCATCACCGGCGAACCTTGAACCACGCCGTTGAGCGCGCCTTTGTCAAGCACCATCTTGCGGGTGTAGGGGTCGCCTGCCTGGTACAACACCTCGGCAGCCAAGGCGGGTGTGACCACCCGTTGACGCAGCTCTAACATTTCACGCAAGTAGCGGTTTTCAAGCTCAAGTTGTTCGAGTTGTGAAGTACGCACAGCTTGAGCTAACAACTGCGCATTGGCAGCCTGCAAGTTATCCAAGACGTCTTGCTTACCTACAAACACATCCCCAAGGCCTTGCCAGGCCACTTGCGGGCGCAAAGCCACCCATTGCACGGGGTACATGATGATGGACAACACCCAGCGGGCAGGTTGCACAAGGTTGTAACGCTGGTCGGCCAGCATCAGGGCCATCGACAAAAAACTGAAAATAATCAGCTTGGTCAGCGCGGAGGTGCCTTGCTTAAAGAAAGGCGGTGGGTTTCGGTCCAGCGTCCCGAGTGGCATTTATTCGTTGGTAAAAATCGAACCGAGACGCTCCATGCGCTCCAAGGCCAAGCCGCAACCTCGCACCACGCAGGTGAGGGGGTCTTCAGCCACCAGCACAGGCAAACCAGTTTCTTCAGCCATTAAGCGGTCGAGGTCGCGCAGCAAAGCGCCACCACCGGTGAGCATCATGCCGCGCTCGGCAATGTCTGCGCCCAGCTCGGGTGGGGTTTGCTCCAAAGCATTTTTCACCGCAGACACGATGTTGTTCAAGGGGTCCGTCAGCGCTTCCAAAATCTCGTTGGACGAGATGGTGAAAGAACGGGGCACACCTTCAGACAGATTGCGGCCCTTGACTTCCATCTCGCGCACTTCGCTGCCAGGAAATGCGGAGCCGATTTGCTTTTTGATGGCCTCTGCGGTGGGCTCACCAATCAGCATGCCGTAATTGCGGCGGATGTAGTTGATGATGGCCTCGTCGAACTTGTCGCCACCCACGCGCACACTGCCTTTGTAGACCATGCCGCCCAAAGAGATGACGCCCACCTCGGTGGTGCCACCACCAATGTCGACCACCATCGAGCCGGATGCATCTGAGACGGGCAAACCAGCGCCAATGGCTGCGGCCATGGGTTCTTCAATGAGGTACACCTCGGAGGCGCCAGCGCCCAAAGCAGATTCGCGAATGGCGCGGCG
>JAIXYA010000297.1 GCA_027490485.1 Comamonadaceae bacterium | reverse complement strand
GTATGGGTGAATGTTTGGTTTATTTGGCAGCTAGTTTATTGGCTATAGGTAACTTCAGAAGAAAACAGACTTTTGATTAACCTAGATGTTCCACATGCGCTTGTAACGAACGCAAAGCCACCGGCCACAATGCTTCAGGGACATCGTCATACGCCAGAGGCAACCAATCTTGCAAAGATCCATGCGGCAGGGCTTGCATAGCGCGACGAACTTTGTCTTCACGTTTTAATCGGTGCGCTTTCAATCGCTGTATGCAGTCGATGGCGCTGTAAGGCTCACGCCAGAGGTTACCAAGCACATAACCGTGTGCTGGCAAGATGAATTGAACATGCCACTCGTTACAGGCTAAAACCAGTTTGTCCAAAGAAGCAAGGTAGTCGCCCATATGGCCATCAGGCGGGTCCACCACCGTGGTGCTGCCATTGAGCACATGGTCGCCGCTGATAAGCAGTCCATCTTCTTGCAAAACCAAACACAGGTGGTTTGCCGCGTGGCCAGGGGTATGGATTACACGCAAGGTGTGCGTCTCACCGTGACTGTTCAAAACAATTTCTTCACCATCGTGCAAGACTTTGTCAGGAACAAACTCGCTGTGTGGTCGGGCATGCGTGGAAGATGGCAAACCCATGACTTTCACAGACAAACCATTGGCTACACACTTGTTTTTCAGCAACCAAGCAGCAGGCGAATGGTCTGGGTGAGAGTGGGTACAAACGATAGCGCGAATATCGCCCCTGCAAGCCTGCCACAAGCGCTCAACATGCTCAGCGTCAGGTGGACCAGGGTCCACGACCACATAACCACTGTCGTCATCACCAATCAGATAGCTGTTGGTACCTGGCCCCGTCATCATGCTGGGGTTGGGTGCGGTTAAGCGACGAACATGGGCCAGCAAGGGCACAGCGGTGTGAGATTGCCAATCTAAGTGATGAACAATTTGCCCATCAGGGCAGGTCAATGCCAACTCGCCAAAAGGCGGTTCATGCTCCATGAAACGCACCTCTTTGCCATGCAACATGCCAGCACGTGGGCAACTGTGAAACCACGGTTGTTCGTTGGCACAAGCCGCCAAAACACTGTCCACCGTTGTGTAGTTCTGAAGTTTTTCAAGCGTACGAATGGTGGGGAAGATAATGAAAAAATCGCCTGCTGCATGACGAGACAGTGCCAAGGAAGGACTGACCCATACAGGTTCAAACTGCTCTTTCTCATCCGCCACCGGCACTTGTTGCTCGGGCATGCGTGCCACCAAAAAAGGCACATCAAATCGCCTAGGCAAATCACGGTCAGTCACCCAGTGCGCCAAGACATACACCTCATTGGCAGACAGTGTCAAACCATGCGACAGACACTGCTGGGCAAAGTTTTCTGATCTCGACAGCAAAGAATGCGTTTGCGAACTGACCGGCTTGCCATCAGCCTCTTTGGCCAAAAGAACACCCAGTTCTTCAAAACTTTCTCGAATAGCGGCTATCGCTTGGGTGAGGCGTACATCATCTTGCGTGGGACGTCTCTGGGCCAAATGGTGACAGCTTGCATCTGCTGGGTCTATGCCACCCCCAGGAAAAACATAGGCACCTGGTGCAAAACTGGCTTGCAGCGAGCGACGAGTCATCAGAACCTCAATGCCATCATGCGTGTCACGAAGTAACAAAACCGTGGCGGCAGGCAAAGGCTTGGAAGGAATTCGAGCAGGGTGCAGTTGAAATTGGGCGCGTACCATGCGCACATTATGACAAGGCGATAATCAGCCCATGCGCTTACGATTTACCAAAATGCAGGGAGCGGGCAACGACTTTGTGGTGCTCGATGAGACCCAAGGCTTACTGGGCCTCACCTCTGCCCATTACCGCTTCATCGCGGACCGCCATTTCGGCGTAGGTGCAGACCAAATTCTTTCTGTTCGCCAATCTTCATCTGCAGCAGCAGACTTCGCTTATGTCATCCACAACAGCGATGGCGGTGAAGTTGAGCAATGTGGCAATGGAGCAAGGTGTTTTGTACGCTTTGTGCGAGAACAAGGCTTAACCGATAAATCCACTGTCAATGTCCAAGTGCATGGTGGCATCTTCACCTTGCGTCAGTTGCCTGATGGCTCTGTTGAAGTAGACATGGGGCCTCCAGTGTTTGATTCGGTGCTTGTGCCTTTTGATGTTTCAAAGGCCATGTCGTTGACGGACCCTTCTGGCTTGCTTTGGCGTCTTGCACTCCATGCCCAAGACAACGTAGATATTGCTGTGCTTTCTATGGGTAACCCGCATGCGGTTGTTCGTGTAGAGGATGTGGATAAAGCGCATGTTGCCTACTTGGGCCCATTGATTGAAAACCATGCTGCATTTCCCAAGCGTGTGAACGCAGGTTTTTTGCAAGTGCTGTCGCGTACCGACGTAAAACTGCGTGTGTATGAGCGTGGAGCGGGGGAGACCTTGGCCTGTGGCACTGGCGCATGTGCCGCAGTGGTGGCTGGTATTCGACAAGGCTGGCTAGACCCCAAAGTTAAGGTTCAAACCCAAGGCGGTGTGCTGACCATTGAGTGGCAAGGCGAGGGAGCATCTGTGATGATGAGCGGGCCTGCAACAACTGTATTCACTGGCGAGATGGAGATTCCCGAATGAGCAACTCAATTACCCCCATTACAGAGGACGATATCGCCAATTTTTTGGTGAACACCCCTGATTTCTTTGAGCGTCATGCCCAGCTACTCTCCAGTGTGCGGTTTGTCAGTCCGCATGGCCAACGTGCTGTGAGTTTGCAAGAACGCCAAGCCGATATGTTGCGCGAAAAAATTCGTGCCTTAGAGCATCGCATGATGGAAATGATTCGCAATGGCAGTGATAACGCAGTTTTGGCTGATCGGTTGCACCGCTGGTCACAAAGTTTATTGATGGCCCAACACCCTGCTGAATTACCAAGCATCATCGTGGATGAAATTCAACACCACTTCATGGTGCCGCAGGTGGCTATTCGCGTTTGGCGTGTGGGTGAATCTTTTCAGATTGAGCCATTTGCGCAAGGCGTCAGCGATGAAGTCAAAGCTTTTGCGCAAGGCTTGAGAGCGCCTTATTGCGGCGCAAATGCCGAGTTTGAAGCCGTTGACTGGTTGGCACACCCACATGAAGCACAGTCTGTGGCATTGTTGCCGCTTAGAAGTAATCAGTCACCTTGGGTGACAGACGGGACCGAAGGGGTTGCTGAGCCTTCAAGTGATACCAGTTTAGGTTTGTTGGTTTTAGCCTCTCCAGATCCTCAAAGATTTCATTCTTCCATGGGTACGGACTTGCTCGGCCGCATCGCTGAGTTGGCCAGTGCAGCCCTTAGTCGCTTGCGTTGAACCAATCACAGATTCGGATGAACGACAGCCAAGAATTGGTGACGCGCTATTTATCGCACGTGCGATTTGAAAAGCGCTTGTCGGACAGAACCGTGGCTTTGTACAGCGAAGATTTGAACAAATTATCACTTTGGGCCGAGCAGTCAGGCTTGGCCAATTTGACGCTGGTTGACACACCGCATCTTCGGCGTTGGATGGCGCAAATGCATGCCAGCGGCAGAAGCCCACGCGGTATTGCGCTCATTCTTTCGGGCTGGCGAGGTTTTTTCAATTGGTTAGGCAAAGAGGGTTTGATCGATGCCAACCCAATGTCTGGGTTGCGTGCGCCTAAAGCGGCTAAGCCCTTACCAAAAGCCTTGAATGTGGACGATGCAGTGCAACTCGCGCAACACCGCCCCATCGATACAGACCCTTGG
>JAIXYA010000268.1 GCA_027490485.1 Comamonadaceae bacterium | reverse complement strand
CTATTTCTTATGCCAGCCTACCAACTCCGCGTCGAAGTGACACCGCACTATCTGCCCGAGCAATCGGCGCCTGAAAATGGTCTTTATGCCTTCGCCTATTCTGTGCTGATCCGCAACACCGGCGACATAGCCGCGCAAGTGATTTCACGCACCTGGCACATCAACGACGCCGAGGGTTTGCATGAAAAGGTCAAAGGTTTGGGCGTGGTGGGCTACCAACCCCTGCTGCAGCCTGGCGAGGTGTTTGAGTACACCAGTGGTACGCGGCTGCGCACACCCACCGGCACCATGCATGGCAGCTATTTTTGTGTGGCCGAGGACGGTGAAAAATTCGATGTCGACATTCCCATGTTTGTGTTGGATGCCTTAAGTGACAGCGGCAAGCGCCAAATGCACTGAACGCCATGGGCGAGTTTGACCTGATTGCCCGCTATTTCACCCGCCCGCCACGCCATGCGACGCTGGGCGTAGGAGACGACTGCGCACTGCTCAGCCTGCAAAGCGGTATGCAACTGGCGGTGTCCAGCGATATGTTGGTGGAGGGGCGGCATTTTTTGTCCACCACCCCCGCTGCCGGTTTGGGCCACAAAGCCCTGGCGGTCAACTTGAGCGACTTGGCCGCCTGTGGCGCCAAGCCCTTGGCCTTCACCTTGGCCTTGGCCTTGCCTTCGATTGACGAACCGTGGTTGGCCGGTTTTTCCAAAGGCTTATGGGATTTGGCAGATGCCCATGGCTGCGAATTGATTGGCGGCGACACCACCCAAGGGCCTTTGAACATCTGCATCACGGTGTTGGGCGAGGTGCCGCCAGGCGACGCCTTGCTGCGCCAGCATGCCCAAGTGGGCGACGATATTTACATCAGCGGAACCGTGGGAGATGCGCGTTTGGCCTTGGAAGTATTCAAAGGCGCGGTTTCTTTAGAAGCGGCGCATTTTGAAGCGGCTCGGCTTCGCATGGACAGACCCACGCCCCGCGTCGAACTGGGTCTTGCCTTGCGCGGCGTGGCCAATGCCGCTATTGATATCAGCGACGGTTTATTGGGCGACTTGGGCCACATCTTGCAGCGCTCCAAAGTGGGCGCAGTGATCGAAACCGCTTGGGTGCAAGACAGCGCCGCCATCAGTGACGCCATGCAGTCGGTGGCATTCAACAAGCGCTTAGATTTCGCCTTGGCCGGTGGCGACGACTACGAACTGCTGTTCACCGCGTCGCCTGATCAAGCCGACGAGGTGTTGGAAGCGGGTGAGCGTTGTGGTGTCAGCATTACTTGCATTGGTCGCATCACCCCCGTGGCAGGGGTGCAAGTGCTGGACCTGCAAGGCCTTCCCCTGTCGCGCCGCTTTGCCAGTTTTGAGCATTTCGCGCATTAAGATGGCTTTCATGTCTTACGCCGCCAGTTCCCAAGCCGCCCGTTTCATGCTCTCGCACCCCGCGCATTGGGTGGCCATGGGGTTTGGCTCGGGCTTAAGCCCCTGGGCGCCGGGCACAGTGGGCACATTGTGGGCTTGGGCGTCGTTTCTGTTGATGTCTTATTGGTTGGATACCACCCAACTGGCTTGGGTATTGACAGCCGCCTTGCCTTTGGGTTGGTGGGCCAGCACTGTGACGGCTGACCATATGCAAGTCAACGACCCCAGCTCCATTGTGTGGGATGAAATTGCCGCATTTTGGTGGGTGCTGTTCATCTGGATGCCCGCAGGCTTTGGCGGTCAATTCGCCGCTTTTATTTTGTTTCGCTTGTTTGACGCCATCAAGCCTGGTCCTGTGGGCTGGGCGGATCAAGCGTTTCATGGGCAAGGTTGGCGTGGCGGTTTTGGCATCATGTTTGACGATGTGGTGGCCGCGTTTTGTACGCTTTTGACATTGGCTTTGTGGCAGGCTACCCAATGAGCGCACACCCCGACATCGCCTTCTTGGCCGAGAGTTTGCTGCGTCGCGGTTGGATGCTGAGCACCGCAGAGAGCTGCACCGGCGGCATGATTGCAGCAGCTTGCACCGACCTTGCCGGCTCCAGCCAATGGTTTGAGCGTGGCTTTGTCAGCTACAGCAACGAAGCCAAGCACGATATGTTGGGTGTGCCCAAAGCGCTGATTGAACAGCACGGCGCGGTCAGCGAAGCCGTCGCGCAAGCCATGGTGTTGGGTGCGTTGAAAAAATCTCAGGCCCAAGTGGCGCTGGCCGTCACTGGCATTGCTGGCCCCACAGGCGGCAGCCCAGCCAAGCCAGTGGGAACCGTGTGTTTCGCATGGGGACTGCCCACTGACGGGGGCCCTACGATAGGCGCTGAAACCGCTTGGGTGAAAGTGCAGACTTGCCGTTTTGAGGGTGACCGCGCCGCTGTTCGCCAAGCCACGCTGACCCATGCTTTAGGGCAATTGCTGGAACTGCTGCAGCAGCGCACCACTTAAAGCTCAGTTTCTTGGCTGAGGGCACTCAAAGCACTATGGGGTGCTCTTTCAAATAATGTTTAAGCGCTTCGTTAATGCGGGTTTGCCAACCTGGGCCTTGCGCTTTGAAAGCGTGCAGCACTTCAGCGTCTAAGCGAATGGTGGTCATTTGCTTGATGGGCGTGGCTGACGGTGGGCGACCGCGAAAAGGACGCAACTGCTTGAACTCTTCATCGGTCAGTTCATAAGTGTCCGGGTCTTGGGCGATGCCCTTGTTAATTTGCGCTTCTTCTTCAGCGGTTGGGGTGATGAATCTGCTTTTCATATCGTTGTATTTCTCTTGCGTTGGCTTTTCTCAAACTGATGACCCTGAACGAGCTGTCGCGTAAGGTGAACACCAAACAAAAAACTCGATTTCCAATGGGTGCGAATGCAATCCATCTCATCTCACCGTAGGGTTTGCGAATATCCGGAATTGCCCACATCAAATTCCAGTCTATGAAATTGCAATGGGACAAATGAAAGCCGTGTTGTTCAAAATTAAGCTGACTTTTGACTGGATCAAATTCAATGGGCTGCATTTAATGTTATTACGATAAATGGGTTTGTCAACACCTGCTGCCTATGCAGATCGACTACTGCAGAAGCCGAATGACTATGTGGCGAAATTAAGCCAGCGCGTGTAAGTGCTGGGTTTAACTTTGGGAAGCGGAAATGGCCAAAGTGTCCATGGCTTGTGCCAAATCAAAGTCCAAATGGGTGAGTCCGCCCGCATCATGGGTGGTCAAGCGCACAGTGACACGGTTGTACACATTGGTCCACTCGGGGTGGTGGTTCATGCGCTCTGCCACATCTGCGACCGAATTCATGAAAGACATGGCGCAGCCAAAATCTTCAAACACCCACTGGGCATGCAAACTGTCCTCTTCCATGCGCCAGTGGGTACGGGCCTGGGTTTGCAAAGCCTTGAATGCGGTTTGCCTACAAAAAGTTGAATTCATGCGCATCATTATTACTTATGGATCAATTAAGTCCCATTTTTGGCGGACAACCACGCCCAATCTGGCCAAGCGGTTGGTCAGTCGCAGCACCTGCTTGTCCTTGCTGAGCAGCAAGGCTTGGTGCGCCACGGCCACATCGATGAACTTCTGGTCGTCCTCGTCTTTGCAGACATAAGGGGCTTTGGGGGCAACAGGGTGCATTTGCGCCAAGCGGTCAAAGTGGGCCAACACCGCTTCGGCGCTCACACCGTCGCGGTTGCGGCGCTGGACAATGTGCGGGTAGTCCAACACCCGCAACAGTTCTTCGCGCATGGGCGCAGTGGCCAACCACTGCACAGCACCTTGCGCCAAGGCCATCAACAAGCAAGGGGTGGCGGGGTCTTGGTAGACCCACATATCCAGCACGATGTTGGTGTCGATCACCACTGGGGCCGGGGCCACCGCTGGTGAAGGCGTCACCAAGCCCTGTGTCATGGCGCAGCAGGCGGCTGGTCAACACCTGCCGCCGGTTTGCGCGCCGAACCCGCCATCACATCGAAGCGGAACAGACGGCATTCGATTGGGCCGTTCCACATCGGCACCCGGCGCGATTCTTTCAGGCGCATGCGGCCAGGCAGCTTCAGGTCGGGGGTCAGCACCCAAGCACGCCAACCGGCGTAGTTTTTCTTCCAATGGCTGGCCAGTTGGCTGAAGAATTCGCCGCCGTCTTCGACCTGCCCGATCTCACGACCACCCCGCGCCATGCTGGCCGCACCTGCAACACCACCGGCTTCAATGCGCTCGCCATAAGGCGGATTCACCAGCATCACCGCAGGCGCATCACAGGGTGGCATGCGCT
>JAIXYA010000219.1 GCA_027490485.1 Comamonadaceae bacterium | reverse complement strand
GAAGAGGTAGAGCGTGCGGCGCATTATGAAAACATGGCCCTGCCAGCCAACCTCGACTATTTGGCCATAGGGGCGCTGAGTGTCGAGGTCAGGCAAAAACTAGATAAACACCGGCCCGAAACCTTGGGACAGGCGTCGCGTATTTCGGGCGTTACACCTGCGGCCATCTCTTTGCTGTTGGTGCATTTGCGCCGCGCCCGCATGGGCCAATTTGCAGGCAGCGGCAAGGCGGCCGCTTGAGCCTTGCCCTAGAAAAGCGGCTTCGTCGGGGGTCTGAGGTATTGGGCTTGCGCTTGTCGGATGCCCAGCACCAGCATCTTTTGACCTATATAGACCTGTTGCAAAAATGGAATCGGGTTTACAACCTGACGGCGGTCAAAGACCCAGAACAGATGTTGACGCAACATGTATTGGATTGTTTGGCGGTGGTGAGCCCGCTGATAGAAAAAGCCCCATGGGCAAAAAGCCTGTTGGATGTGGGCGCAGGCGGCGGCCTGCCATCGGTGGTTTTGGCCATCACCTGCCCCGACCTCACGGTGTTGGCGGTCGATGCCGTCGCCAAAAAAACCGCGTTCATACAAAGCACGGCCCATTCCTTGGGTTTGGCGAATTTGCAAGCGCAACACGCAAGGGTGGAGTCTCTGGCCCAGACATTCGATGTGGTCAGCTCTCGCGCCTATGCCTCTTTGGCGGATTTTGTGCTCACCTCACGGGCCTGTTTGGCGCCTGGTGGTTGGTGGATGGCCATGAAAGGGGTTATCCCCGCGGAAGAAATAGCGCATTTGCCAAGCGATATTGAGGCGGTTCAAACGCAGTTACTGGCCGTCCCAGACCTTGATGCGCAACGTTGTCTGGTTTGGATGCGACCCAAACAAGCCATCTAAGCACTCCGCAAATAGGATTGTTTCACGTGAAACAGTCACATTCAGATGCAAATGGGCGGGGCGTGCCTTACACTCTGCCCTCCCCGCAAAAGGATATTCCATGTTTGGCATTGCAGACTACCCCGCCTTTGTGCTGGCCGTCATTGTTTTTTTGGCCATTCCCGGTCCAGGCAACCTCGCCCTTTTAACCTCTACAGCCAAAGGCGGCTTGCGCGGTGGCTTGGCCGCCACCTTGGGCGTGATCGCTGGAGATCAACTGCTGATGTGGGCTGCGGTCGCCGGAGTTGCCGCTGTGCTGGCTACCCAGCCTGAGTTTTTTCAAGCGATGCAATGGCTGGGCGCGGCCTATTTGTCTTACCTAGGCTACAAAATGTGGACCACCAAAGAGGGTGATGCGCCGGTGATCAACATCACCGTTGGACATTATTTTCGGCAATCTTTGTGGATCACCTTGCTCAACCCCAAGGCCATCATGTTTTACATGGCTTTTTTTCCTTTGTTCATCGACCCGCAAGCGCATGCTGGCTTCTTCACCTTTGGCGTGATGGCCGTGACGGTGGCGGCATTGACGTTTTTATATGGTCTGGTCATCTGCGTGTTGGCCCAGCGCTTGTCAACCCGCCTCCAGCAACGCCCATGGATTGGCCGTGTGTTGCAAAAAATCGGCGGCGGCTTGTTGGTGGCTTTTGGTTTGAAACTTGTCTTGAGTAAATAAACATGGCCAAAATATTTTGTATTGCCAACCAAAAAGGCGGCGTAGGCAAGACCACCACCACGGTGAACTTGTCCGCCGCTTTGGCCGCCATTGGTCAACGTGTGCTGATGGTCGACTTGGACCCGCAAGGCAACGCCACCATGGGCTCGGGTGTGGACAAGCGCCAGTTGACACACACGATTTATGACGTCTTGCTGGGCGAGAGCACCATCGCCCAAGCACGGGTCAGCAGCCAATGGGGCGAGGCGGCGGCCAAGCCCGACTCACCTAATTACCATGTTTTAGGGGCCAACCGCGAATTGGCCGGCGCTGAAGTCGAGCTGGTCAGCCTAGAGCAGCGTGAGATGAGGCTCAAACTTGCGTTGCAACAAGTTGACGCAGAGTACGACATTGTGCTTATAGATTGCCCGCCATCCCTGTCATTGCTCACCCTCAATGGACTGTGTTCGGCGCATGGCGTCGTGGTGCCCATGCAGTGCGAGTATTTCGCCCTTGAGGGCCTGACCGATTTGGTCAACACCATCAAACAAGTCCACGCCAACCTCAACCATGACTTGAAAATCATCGGTCTGTTGCGGGTGATGTTTGACCCGCGCATCACCTTGCAAATGCAGGTGAGTGATCAACTCAAAGCACACTTTGGCGACAAGGTGTTCAACACCTTGATACCGCGCAATGTGCGTTTGGCGGAGGCTCCCAGCTACGGTTTGCCTTGTGTGGTGTTTGATCCCAGCGCCAAAGGCAGCATGGCGTTCATCGACTTTGCCAAAGAGCTGGTCGTGCGTTTCGAAACTTTTTGACCCACAGGACAAGTATGGCGACTAAAAAAATCAAAGGACTGGGCCGAGGCCTCGAGGCTTTGTTGGGCCCAACCGTCAATGAAGCCCCGGCCGCGGCAGACGATCGCACACCCTCCACCTTGTCCTTGGATGTCATGGTGGCCGGTGTCTACCAGCCACGCACCCGCATGGACGAAGGCAGCTTGTACGAGCTGGCCGAAAGCATCAAGGCCCAAGGCATCATGCAGCCGATATTGGTGCGCATGTTGCAAGCTGGTGCCAATGCGGGCAAATACGAAATCATCGCCGGTGAGCGGCGTTTTCGGGCCGCCAAATTGGCAGGGTTGAGCGAAGTGCCGGTGCTGGTGCGTGACGTGCCAGACCAAACCGCCGCCGCCATGGCTTTGATTGAAAACATGCAACGCGAAGACCTCAACCCTTTGGAAGAGGCACAAGGCTTGCAGCGCCTGATCAAAGAGTTTGGCTTGACCCATGAGGATGCTGCCCAAACCGTGGGCCGCTCACGTAGTGCCGCCAGCAATTTGTTGCGTTTGCTGAACTTGGCCGACCCAGTTCAAACCATGTTGATGGCGGGGGACTTGGACATGGGTCACGCCAGAGCCTTGTTGTCGTTGGACAAAGCTGCCCAAATCACAGCGGCCAACCAAATCAGTGCCAAAAAACTCTCCGTCAGAGAAGCCGAAAGCTTGGCCAAAAAAATAGGCGCCGAGTTTTCCTTGGTATCGCAAAAACCAAAGAAAGAAAAGTCCCGTGACTTAAAGCGCGTAGAAGAAGAGTTGGCCGATTTGCTCACCGCGCAAGTGGAAATTCGCATCAAAAAAACCGTCAAACGCCACGGCCGCGTAGAGGAAATGGGCGAAGTCGCTATTTTCTTTGGTTCTTTGGACGCCCTCAATGG
>JAIXYA010000172.1 GCA_027490485.1 Comamonadaceae bacterium | reverse complement strand
GTGCACACACGAGCCCGCTTCCAGCCGAACCGGACCCTGCCCCTCGTATTCAAACTCGATCCAGCCCTTGAGCACATACACCAGCTGAAACTCGGTGACATGCAAATGCGGCTGACTGGAAAATTCATGCCCTCCGGCGGCGCGGATCACACTGGCCGTCACCCGCCCTTGGGTGACCTGCTTCATCCCCAAATCGCGGTACTCAAAAAACGAACGCAGACCGCGCTCAAACTGCGCATCTTTGGCGTGGGTCACCACAAAACCGGTCGTTGTCATGGGCATCTCCTGGGTCACTCAATGAGGTTTTACACAGTCGATCATGGTAAGGCCAGTCACGGGGTAAGGCTGTCACCCTGCAACATCGCCATTGCAGCCGCTTGATTGAATCAAAAAACGATTAATGAGACAGCAGCAAGCTCTCACGTCCTCTAACCGACCCTGTCGATCAAGCCTCGCAAATTCAAAACCTCGATCCAGCCGCGACCCAGTTTCAAAACACCATCGCCTTCCAGCGCTTTGAGCGCAATTGACGCTTTCGGACGGCTGATGCCGCAGCTGACCGCTATCTGCTCATGCGTAGCGATGACGACGGTACGTGCGTCGGAGCGGCTGGGCAAATCAGCCGCCATGCGTACCAAGCCGGCACAAAGCCGGGGCTGTACACCTCGCGCAGCCCAACTTCGCTCACGTGCTTGCACCTCTCGCAGACGCTGACCGAGAAAACGCACCAGCATCAGCAGCAAGCCTTGATCGTTCAGCAAACAAGCCTCAATGTCTTTCAGCGGCAGCCATTGAATGGTGCAGGGCTCTCCCACCACCAAGTCGCTGCCGCTGGGCAGCTGGTTAAATAGGTAAGACAGAAAAGCCATTTCACCCGCGCGAAACGAGATCGGAACGATTTGGCCACCTGGAACGCCCGGCACATGAACCACAGCATCGAGCCGACCGCTCATGACGAAGGGCAATTGCGCCACGCGATCACCCGCTTTGAACAAGCTGACGCCAGCTTCAAAGCGGTGAAGCGATCTGCTTTTGAGGGCCATCGGTTGCGCCAGAGCGTTCGCAAACTTGCGACCCAATTGACGGCTTTGCAAAAGTTCTGCCGCGAAGAGATCACTGGCATTTGGGTGACTAGGGGTCATCCCTTGATTGTTACCGAAGATACTGAAGCAAGTAAAAGCCCCGCACATGATTGGCTTGTGCGCCAATGGGCTTTACAGCAAACCTGCCCACTTCCAATGCTGACTGCAGCATCCATGAAAGGATCATCATGTTGAATCGTCGCCACTGTTTGACCTACATCGGAACCAGCGCTGTCGCAGGGCTCGCGCCCAGCCTGGCCTTCGCGCAAGGCAAACCTTTGAGGATACTCGTGGGCTACCCTGCCGGGGGCGCTGTGGATGTGGTGGCGCGCCAAGTCGGTGAAGAGCTTCGAGCTGTAGGCTACAACACGATCATTGAAAACCGCACGGGTGCCGCCGGACAACTGGCCACTGAGGCGATGCTGGCCGCGCCCGCCGATGGCAGCACGATTGTGATGATGCCAGGGGGCAATGTGACGATCTTCCCGCATGTTTATCCCAAGCTGCGTTATGCGATGGGTGATCTCGCCCCGCTGGCAGGTGTTTGCTCTTTCCAGTTTGCTTTGGGGGTCGGGCCGGGTACACCGGCCAAGACACTCAAGGAGTTTGTCGATTGGGCCAAGGCCAACCCGGGTAAGGCCAGTTACGGCACACCGGGCGCTGGCACGGCCATGCATTTCATGGGTGTGATGTTTGGGCGCAAAGCTGGCATCGATTTTCAGCATGTCCCCTATCGCGGCGGTGCAGCGGCGATGACGGATATTTTGGGTGGGACGATTCCCGCCCTCTCCACGACCCTGCCCAACGTGGTGACGCATCACAAGTCCGGCAAACTTCGCATTCTTGCCTTCAGCGGCGACAAGGCCTTACCGGGCCTGCCGGGTGTGCCCACCTTCAAAGAGCAGGGCTACCCCGAATTACAACTGACCGAGGTGTTTGCGTTTTTTGCGTCGAGCAAAACACCGAAAGCGGTTCAACTCGAACTGGAAGCAGCGATCACAGCAGCAGCGCGCAGCCCGCGCTTGGTCACCGCCATTGAAAAGCTGGAGTTTGATTCTGACGTCAGGTCTTCGGCTGATTTGACGCGCCATCTCAAAGAAGACTTTGAACGCTGGGGACCTGTCATCAAAGCCACGGGATACACCGCTGACAACTGATGCACATCTCTTCGCAAACTTGGGTGACACGATTTGAAACGACCTAACATTTTGCTGATCATGAGCGATCAGCACCGCGCTGATTGCTTTGGATTCGAGGGGCGCAGGGTGCGCACACCGCATCTTGATTTGCTGGCCCGGCAAGGCACGCGCTTCACAAATTGCATCACGCCCAACGTGGTGTGCATGCCCTCAAGAAGCGCCATCTTGACCGGTATGCTGCCGCTGACGAGTGGGGTGCACGACAACGGCATCGACCTCGACGAATCCATCGCCACGCAAGGCTTTGCAGGCACTTTGAGCAAAGCGGGCTACGACACGCGATTCATCGGCAAGGCGCATTTTTCGAGCAACCATTCCTACGCCAACCGTCCCACCGGCCGCTGCGAGAACATTCCCAGTTCGCATTTGTTCGCAGACGATTGGAGCGGCCCCTACATGGGCTTTGAACAGGTCGAGCTGATGCAGTTGGGGCACAACTATTGGCTGCCCGAGGCCAGCCCCGGCGGTTTGCATTACGAGCGCTGGTACCACCGCGATGGCTTGGGTGCCATGAAAAACGCCCTTTACAGCCAGCGCCTTGACCCGCCCACGCAGGCTGCGCAAACGCACAACAGCGCCTTACCCACAGCTTGGCACAACAGCACTTGGGTGGGGGATCGCACGGTCGCGTATATTGCTGAACAAGGGCGGCGTCAACGACAAGCCGCCGATGCTCAAGCAACAGCACAGCCGTTTTGCGCTTGGGTCTCGATGGCAGACCCGCATCATCCTTTTGATGCGCCTGCACCCTGGTGTTGGATGCATCGCCCAGATGAAGTGAATTTGCCAGTGCATCGAACCCGCGATTTGGACAGACGCCCGTGGTGGCACCGAGCCGCACTGGAAAACACGCCCGGCGGTACACCGGAAAGCCGAAAAGTGCGTGAGGAATACTCGCGCATGCCACCACAAAGCGATGCGCAATTGCGAGAAATCATTGCCAATTACTACGGCATGATTTCTTTGGTGGACCACCAAGTGGGGCGGATTATGTCTGCGCTGGACGATGCTGGCTTGGCGGATAACACGCTCGTTGTGTTCACTTCCGACCACGGCGAATTTCTGGGTGATCACGGCCTCATGCTCAAGGGCCCGATGCATTACGAAGGCCTGCTGCGCGTCGGCTTGATCATGCGCGGCCCCGGTATCGCTGCCGATCAACAGAACCATCAACCCGTATCTACGCTCGACCTGGCAGCGACCTTTGGCGACTATGCAGCCACACCTGTGCCCTCTGCAGTGCACAGCCAGAGCCTGCGCCCACTGCTCACCGGCGGCGATCATTCAGAACGCGATCACGCTTACAACGAATGGCGCCTGGGCCCATCGCGTTGTGGCGTGGCCTTGGATTTGCGCACAGTGCGCACCCGAAGCGCCAAGCTCACGCTTGAATTGACCAGTGGCGTCGGTGAAATGTATGACCTGAGCAACGACCCCCATGAGTGTGTCAACCTGTTTGACGATCCCAAGCATCGCGGCCTGCGAGAGGAGTTGATGCAGCGACTCATGAGCCGCCCAGACGATATCCGCACGCCTCTCCCTGAGCCCGTTGGACCTGCCTAAAGGCATTGGTCTTTGACTTTGAACACCCTGATTCTTTTGACCGACGAGCAAGATGCGCATGCCTTGGGCTGCGCTGGCCACCCTTTCGTCAAGACCCCCCATCTGGATGCCCTGGCTGCCCGTGGCACGCGATTCACCCAAGCCCTCACACCTTCGCCCATCTGCGTCCCCGCTCGGGCGGCGCTGGCCACGGGACGCTGGGTGCATGGCATCGGCTATTGGGACAACGCCATGGGCTACGACGGGCGTATCCCCGGTTGGGGGCATGCCCTGCAAGCTGCTGGCCATTGCGTTGAGTCAATCGGTAAATTGCACTATGTCCATGCCGCTGCACCTACCGGCTTTTCAAAGCAGCACGATCCCTTGCATCTGGCCGACGGCATCGGTCAGGTCTGGGGCTCGGTGCGCAACCCATTGCCCAGTTCGCCGCGCCCATCGCGGCTGTTCACCGAACTCGGTGCTGGGCTATCCAGTTACAACCGGTACGACATCTCCTCGGCAGAACATGCAGCGCAGTGGCTGCATGACAAGGCCGCAGAAAAAGATGCTGCACCATGGACCTTGTTCGTCGGTTTCGTCGCGCCGCATTTTCCATTGGTTGTGCCCCAGCGCGTGCAGCACTTTGCCGATTTGCTCGTCAATGAAGCAGGTCAACGCGTAATAGCAAGCCAAAGCCAAGCGGCGACGTTCAGGCGTGCCCAACTCATCGTCTGCATTCGAAAAGTCAGCATGTCGCTGTACCCAAGGATGACGTTGGTAACCATCTTG
>JAIXYA010000123.1 GCA_027490485.1 Comamonadaceae bacterium | reverse complement strand
GGCAAGCCGCAAGTGGCGCTGGCGCACATCACCGTGCCCGCCGAAAGCACACACATCGTAGAGAGCAAATCCTTCAAGCTGTACCTGAACAGCTTCAACAACACCCGCCTGGAGAGTGCCGACGCGGTGCGCGACATGATCCGCCGCGACATCAGCGCCGCCATCTGGCACGGCGGTGTGGTGCAAGCCAGCGTGGGCGTGAAGCTGCTGCTGCAAGATCAGTTTGACGCCGAGCCCGTGCACGAACTCGACGGCCTGAACCTCGACCGCATGGACATTGAGTGCACACGTTACGAGCCTGCGCCGGACCTGCTGAGCGCCAACACAAATGAGTTGCCCGTGAGCGAAACCCTGGTCAGCCATTTGCTCAAAAGCAATTGCCTGGTGACGGGCCAGCCCGACTGGGGCAGCGTGCAAATCAGCTACAGCGGCCCGCAGATCGAGCAAGCGGGCTTGCTGCAATACATCGTGAGTTTTCGCAACCACAACGAGTTTCATGAGCAATGCGTCGAACGCATCTTCATGGACATCTGGACGCGCTGCCAACCCACCACCTTGACGGTGTACGCCCGTTACACCCGGCGCGGCGGGCTGGACATCAACCCCTGGCGCACCAGTGCACCGGGCAAGTTGCCGCCCAACGTGCGCTCGGCGCGGCAATAAATCAAGTCAACTGCGCCAATCTAAAAGACATCAAAAAGAGGTCAAAGCTGGGGCCGCACCACCGATAAGTGCAATCCGGTGGCGTTCAGGACCGCCAACCAAGTTTTGAGTGTGGGGTTGCCGCGTGGACTGAGTGCCCGGTACAGGCTTTCGCGGGGCATGCCCGCTCTCTCGGCCACCGCAGACATGCCTTGCGCCTCAGCGATGTGCCGCACAGCCGCCAGCAAAGCCTGCTGCCCGCCGGGTTGATCGGCTTGTTCCAGTGCAATAGCGAGGTACTCGTTGGCAAACTCAGGATCGGCTTTGAGCATCTCCACAACGGCTTCGTCATGCGGGCGGCTGGTCCTGATGGTCATTTGAGTTTTCTCCTGTTTTGCCAGTCCACCCAGTAAAGGTGGGCCTTTTCAATGTCCGCTTGCTGTTTTCGCTTGTTACCACCGACCAAAAGCAAGATCAAGCGCTGTCCGGCCTGTGCGTAATAAATCCTGTACCCCGGTCCCCAATCAATTCGGGCTTCCCAAACGCCTTCGCCCACCGGTTTCACATCACCGAAATTGCCATTGGCCATTCGACCTATCCGAATCAAAATTCGGGCTCTGGCTTGTCGATCCGCCAGTGACATCAACCACAGGGCATAAGGGTCATCGCCTTGCGCAGTCAGGTAGTCACGGACTTCAAACATGTGAATTATAAGTTACAGTTCAATTCGACCGTCTCATAAAGACAGACCTGCAGCGAGCAAGAGCGCGGCAGCACCCAGCAACGAAGTCCAAGCGCCCGTGATGTTTCCCCAATAAACCAGACGCGCCCAGCCTTGGCCACCCTTAGTCAAGCCCCTGTCTTGGGTGATGGCAGCCAAAGGCGTTGCGATGGTGAACGCATAGCTTGAAGTGATGAAAGAGACAACAATCAGCCATTTCAGCGACACAGAGACCGACAAAAAAGGCAGTACTGCAGCAACGCTGAACATCAAAATCGCCCCTAAACAAAGGCTTTGATGTGCCACACGCCAAGAGTTCACCACCTGCGCAGCTGACCCGGATTTGATGGCTTTTGCGTAAGGTGCGCCGTACAACAATGCAGCCAATAAAACCACTGCGCCGTGAAAAATCAAATGGCGTGAAGATGCTTCCAAAACGAACCCCATACAAGTTTTGAACTCAGTGAGTTTAACGGTGAGGGTAGATTAAAGAGCTATAAAGTATTGATTAAAAATGGACGAGTGTCATCACTGCCTTTTGACTCAGCGCCAACAGCCTGTTAGCACCAAGTGGTGCGAAAAGGGTTGGAGACACTTGAACCATTGAGTGTCCGGTGATATATTGCCAGCAATATGAATTATGTCCTTGACACCAATGTGCTCGTAGCCGCAGTGCGCAGCCCTGCTGGTGCATCAGCTGAAATTTTGCGGCGCGTGCTACTGAGGCAAGTGGGCGCTCTGTGCAGCGTGCCTTTGTTCATGGAGTACGAAGCTGTTTTGTTGCGCCCAGAACATTTGGCAGCAGCGGGTGCGCATGTGGATCAAGTGATCAACTTGCTCGATGCCTTGGCGGGCGCGGTGATTAGGGTTGAGATTCAGTTTTTGTGGCGTCCGCAATTGCGTGACCCCAACGATGATTTGGTGTTGGAGTTGGCCGTGAATGGTCAAGGCGTTGGCGATTCGGTGTCTATCGTCACGTCCAATCAAAAAGATTTTTGGCCACAAGCCAGCAAGTTTGGCATCGGTGTCATGACACCACGGCAATTTTTTCAAGGAGCCTGAAATGGGAACCCAAAGCAATTACGCCCTGCGTTTGCCGCTGTCACTGAAGGCAGGGGCAGAACAAGTCGCCCGTGAAGACGGCACAACCTTGAATCAATTCATTGTGAGTGCCGTGGCAGAAAAGCTTTCAGCCATGAAAACAGCAGACTACTTTGCCCAACGTGCCCAACGTGGCGATGTGAATGCCGCATTGGCATTCTTAAGCCGTCAGGGCGGGCAAGCGCCTGAAGAGCAAGACGTGTTGCCT
>JAIXYA010000118.1 GCA_027490485.1 Comamonadaceae bacterium | reverse complement strand
CTGGCCAGCCAAGGCTACCCCATCGTGGGCGACGACAAATATGGCGACTTCAGCCTGAACAAGCGCTTGGCTGCCCAGGGCTTAAAGCGCATGTTCTTACACGCTTGGCGGTTACAGTTCATCCATCCCAGCTTGGGCAAACCGCAGACCTTGCAAGCCGATTTGCCTCCCGAATTACAACAGTTTGTTGACCATGTCCAACCTCCACCGCCCACGCCAATTTGACCTGATTGCTTTCGATTGGGACGGTACTTTGTACGACTCCACCCAAATCATCGTGCGCTGCATACAAGCCGCGGTGACCGATGTCGGCGGACAAACCCCCACCTATGAACAAGCCGCTTATGTCATTGGCATGGCCTTGATGCCTGCCTTGGCCCACGCCGCCCCTGATGTCCCCAAAGAGAAATACCCTCAGCTTGGCGAGCGCTACCGCTACCACTACGCTTTGCACCACAACGATTTGTCCTTGTTTGAGGGTGTTTTGCCTTTGCTTGAAGCGCTGCATGAGCGCCAGCACTTGTTGGCGGTGGCCACAGGCAAAAGCCGCAAGGGCTTGGATGAGGCCCTGCACCAAGTGGCTTTGCGTGGCATTTTTGATGCTTCGCGTACCGCCGACGAAACCGCTGGCAAACCCGATCCGCGCATGCTTCATGAGTTGATGGCCGAGTTGGGCGTTGCCCCTGAACGCACCCTGATGATTGGTGACACCACCCACGATTTACTGATGGCCAATAACGCGGGTTGCGCCAGTGTGGGTGTCAGTTATGGCGCACACGGCAGGTCTGGCTTGGAGGATTTACACCCCCGCGTGGTGGTCCATAGCGTGGCCGAGTTGCACACTTGGTTGCTGGACCATGCCTGAGCATCAGCCCTTATGCAACAGCGCTGACCTGCAAGAAGGCGGCGTGGCGGTCCCTTTCGATGTGATGTATGCAGGGCAAACCTGCCGCGCATTTGCCGTCAGGTTTGAGGGTCAGGTACATGCTTACCTTAACCGCTGCACCCATGTGGCCATGGAGATGGACTACCAGCCCGACCGCTTTTTTGACCCTGATGGTCGTTGGCTTTTATGCGCCACCCACGGCGCCACTTACGCGCCTGATACAGGTGACTGCGTGGGCGGCCCCTGCCGTGGGGGCTTGGTGAAAATTACCCTTTCAGAAACCGCGGGTGTGGTGCACTGGCATACTGCCCACAACCTCAAGCCTTTGGAATTTTGACCATGACCCCCGAGAACTCTCCCCTTAACGATGCGCCCGTGAATGACAAAAACCCTGGCGAAACTGGGTGGGAGAGGCAAGCACTCGAGCGCTTGGTGATGGCGCAAATCGCCGAGCAGCGTGTGGCCAGACGTTGGCGCATTGGGTTTCGCTTTTTGTGGCTGGCCTTGGCTGGCGTGGTTTTTTGGTTCAGTTTGCACCATAACAAGGCGGCCACCTCGGCCAACCCGTCCTCACATACTGCATTGATTGAAATCAAGGGCGAGATCGATAGCGAAGCCAATGCCAATGCCGACGCCATCATGACCTCGTTGCGCAGCGCCTTCGAGGATGAGGGTGCTGAAGCCATCGTTTTGTTGATCAACTCCCCTGGCGGCAGCCCGGTACAAGCGGGCATGATCAACGATGAAATCCGCCGCCTCAAAGCCTTGCACCAAAAGCCGGTGTACGCGGTGGTTGAGGAAACCTGTGCTTCTGCGGCTTACTACATTGCGGTCAGCGCAGACAAAATCTTTGTCGACAAGGCCAGCATCGTCGGCAGCATTGGGGTTTTGATGGATGGTTTCGGCTTTACGACCTTGATGGACAAATTGGGTGTGGAGCGCCGCTTGTTAACCGCAGGCGAAAACAAGGGCTTTTTAGACCCCTTCACCCCGCAATCCAAACAGCACCGATCTTATGCGCTAAGCATGCTCAACGAAATTCATCAACAGTTCATCAAGGTGGTGCGTGAAGGGCGGGGAGACCGCTTGAAGGAAACCCCCGAAACTTTCAGCGGCTTGTTTTGGAGCGGGCAAAAAGCCATCGAACTGGGCTTGGCGGATGACTACGGAACGCTAGACAGCGTGGCCCGCGATGTGGTGAAAGCAGAAGACATTGTGGATTACACCCGCCAAGACAATGTGGCCGAACGCTTGGCCAAGCGCTTTGGCGCTGCTTTTGGTGAAGCGGTGGTCAAGGCGTCGCTGAATTTGGTGCCGCATTTGCGCTGAGCACTTCAGTTAACTCAAGGCCCAAAGGCAAACACCACTGGCGTGTGTTTGTCTAAGCTTGGGTTCAGGCGTTTCCAATCCGCCACCCGCAGGCTTTGAATCTGCATCTGCGGCAAGGTCAGTCCACTGCATACCGCCAAGCGGGTGTTGTCTTTCAAGTTGCTCAGCAACGCGGCCAGCACAGCGGCATTGCGGTAGGGCGTTTCAATCAAGATTTGGGTTTGGCCCGTTTGCAAAGCCAGCTTTTCAAGCGCGACAAGGTGTTGGTTGCGTTGTGAACTGTCTTGCGGCACATAGCCCACAAAAGCGAAAGACTGGCCATTGAGCCCACTGGCGGCCAAGGCCAAGACCAAAGAGCAGGGCCCCACCAGCGGCACCACAGCCAAACCCAAGTCGTGCGCTGCACGTACCAAGGAAGAACCTGGGTCGGCCACCGCGGGCATACCAGCCTCACTCAGCAAGCCAATGTCGTGGCCTTGCAGCGCTGATTGCAACAAAGCCTTGGCGTCCCAAGGGGTGCCGTGGTCGCCTTTTTTGTGAACCTCGCGAGGCAATTCCACGATGGTTAGCGCTTGCAAAGCGGTGCCCAGTGGCCTTTGCGCGTCGATGCGTTTGAGCAAAGCACGGGCAGATTTGGCGTTTTCACAGACCCAATGCGACAAACCCGCCGCGATTTCCATGGTGTGCAGGGGCAGCACCCAGTCCAGCGCCACTTGGGTGTCGCAATGAAAGTCCAGTGGTGCGGGTACCAAATACAAAGTCCCTAGGCGATCAGTCATACAAGGGCAGTCCAGCAGCGCGCAACAAGCGGCAGGTGAGGATCAGCGGCAAGCCCACCAAGGCGGTGGGGTCGTGGTTGTCAATGCGCTCTAACAAGGCAATACCCAGGCCCTCGCTTTTGGCGCTGCCGGCGCAGTCATAAGGCGTTTCAGCATACAAATAGTCTTGCAGGGCTTGGTCGCTGAAGTGACGAAACAGCACCTGCACCTGAGCCAAGTCGCTTTGCGCAAAGCCTGTGGCAAGGCACACCACCGACACCGCAGTTTGGAAGACCACGGTTTGCCCGCGCATTTGCTGCAATTGCTTCACTGCATTGGCATGGTTGCCCGGTTTGCTTAAGGGTTCGCCGTTCAAGTCGGCCACTTGGTCCGAGCCACTCACAATGGCTTGAGG
>JAIXYA010000104.1 GCA_027490485.1 Comamonadaceae bacterium | reverse complement strand
CGAGCGCTGTTTGCGCAAGGCTGTCAGGGTTTCTGCGATTTCTTCGATGATGGAAGGTTGAATGCCTTCGGTGGGCTCATCGAGCAACAACAGTTGTGGATCACCCGCCAATGCACGCGCCAAAGCCAACAACTGTTGCTCGCCGCCCGACAAAGACCCGCCCATGCGGTCCAGCAAGGGCTTCAAACGCGGAAAGTTGTCCAGCAAGGTGTCGAGGTCTTGGGCAGAAGCCCGTCCACGCTTGACCCAACCCATGCGCAAGTTATCGGTCACCGACAGATTGGGAAAGATTTCGCGCCCTTGGGGTACATAGGCCATGCCCACTTTGGCACGTTGGTTGGGCGCCATGCGGCTGACATCTGCGCCATTGAAATGGATGCTGCCTTGGGTGGGCAACAAAGCGCCGATGATGCTGCGCAACAGCGTGGTTTTGCCCATGCCGTTGTGGCCCAAGATACCGACGGCCTCGCCTTGGGTGATGTGCAAGTCAATACCATGCAGCACCGGAATGCTGCCGTAGCCTGCGTGGAGCTTTTGAATGTCGAGCATGCAGGTTCTTTCAGTTAAGCGGCTTTTTTACCCAAATAAACTTGGCGCACCGTGGGGTTGTTCATGACCGCGTCAGGGAAGTCTTCGGTGAGGATGGCGCCTTGGTGAAACACAGTCACCATTTTGGCGATCATGCGAATGAAGCTCATGTCGTGCTCCACCACAATCAAAGCATGGCTTTTGTTGATCTCCAAAATCAAGTCAGCGGTGCGCCGAACTTCTTGGTCGCTCATGCCTGCAGCAGGTTCATCCAACAAAATGAGCGAGGGATCAGCGGCAATCACAACAGCCAACTCCACCCATTGGCGTTGTCCATGGGCCAGCAAGCCAGTGGTAGATTTTTGCAAGCTGCTCAAACCCACACGCTCCAGCGTGTCGCGGGTGACTTCCAGCGCTTTGGCCTTGGGATAAACACGGCAAGCAGACAGCCACACGTTTTCCCAGACCGACAAACCATTGAACAAACTGGGGACTTGGGTTTTGATGCCGATGCCCAAACGAGCAGGCACATGCGGCTGACAACCGGTGATGTCTTGACCGCGAAACAGCACTTGACCGGAAGTGGGTCGAAGTTGACCCGTGAGTTGTTTAAAGAAGGTGCTCCTGCCTGCACCGTTAGGGCCGATGATGCAGCGCAACTCACCGTCGCTGAGTTTGAAGTTCACATCCCGCGTGGCATGCACGCCACCAAAACGCATATTGAGGTTACGGGTTTCCAGCAGAGGAACGGTGCTCATGCCTCTTCTCCCTTGGCAGCTTTTTTACCAAAGAGTTTTTGCAGCACATCACCCAAACTGGGAATGATGCCTTTAGGCACCAACAACACAAACACTACAAGGATCACACCCAAAACCAAGTTGGAGTTGAAGGTTTGCTGCGTACCAATCTGGGTGGTCAACCACTGAATGGCCATGCAACCAATGATGGGCCCCACCAAGGTGCCCAAGCCGCCCACGATCACCCACACAATGATTTGTGCTGACTGAGCCAAGCTGAAAATGGTGGGACTGGTGAAAGAGCCCCAATTGGCGAAAAAGCAACCTGCCAAACCGGCAATGCAGCCACCCAATGTGAAAGCAAACAATTTGAATGCACGTGCATCAAAGCCGAGCAAGGTAGCCCGTTGCTCGTTTTCTTTGATGGCCACAATGACATGGCCAATACGCGAGGAAATCAGCCAACGCAAGCCGCCGTAAATGATGATCAGGGAAAACGCACTAAGGTAGAAAAAGGCCAGCGGGTCGAGTGTGTCCTCCGGATTTCCAGGGTAGTTGATAGAGGGTATGGACGGTATGCCATTGAAGCCACCCAAGGGTGCATTGCCAATGCGCCATTCTGGTCCTGCGGTGGAATTGACGGAGTTGAAAAGAATCAAACTCACGGTTAGCGTGATGACACCCATATAGACATCAGACAGGCGACCATAAAACATGAAATAGCCCAACAACAAGGCAAACAAACCTGGCAAGGCGATGGCCAAGAGCACTGGCAATGTGCTTTCGCCCATGTTGATGACCGACAAGGCATAGGTGTAAGCCCCCAAGCCAAAGAAGGACGCTTGACCAAAGCACAAGATACCCGAGAAGCCCCAAATAAACGCTTGGCTGATGGCCAAGATGGCCATGACCACATAGATGGTGATCTGTATCAATGCAAAGTCATCAACCCATTTAGGAATGGCCAAAGTGGCCATCACCCCGAGCAACATCACCAGCACAGCACTCCAGGGGGAATCTCGAAAAGCGGTCACAACGATCCTTTGAAAAAGCGTCCAGTGATACCTTGGGGCAACATACGCAGCATCACCACGGCAGCGATGAAGAGCGCCACTTCACCAAACACTGGCGTGGTGATGAAGGTGGCCAATTGGTTGATGAGGCCAAACAAGGCAGAGGCGGATGCTGTACCTGCCAGAATGGAGCTACCACCGCCAATCACAGTGATGAAAGCCTTGGCAATGAAAGATGCACCCATGGTCGGCACCACGCCCGAGACAGGCGCCAACAAACCACCCGCCAAGCCCGACAAAGCCGCGCCAACAGCAAAAGTGATGGAGTAAACACGTGTGGGACTGATGCCCAACACATCCGCCATGGCAGGGTTTTGCATGGTGCCGCGTGCAATCAAACCCCAATCCGTGCTGCGCAAGACCCAACGAATCGCAAACAACAACAACACCGCAATGACAATCAAAGCCATGGTGTAAAAACTCACCGAATAAGCGCCAATGGAAAAACTGCCATCAGGGGTAGACACGCCCGAGGTGGTGTTGCCAATGAAAGAAGTCACCAGACCCACGCACAAAAGCGACAAACCCCAAGTAGCCAACATGGTGTCAACCATGCGCCCGTAAAGGTGACGAATGATGAGCCGTTCGACCACGATGCCAAACAGCCCCACACAAATAGGTGCAACCACCAGCATGGCAATCCAAATATTGATGCCCGCCTTGGTCGCAAAAATAGCGCTGTAAGCGCCCAACATTAAAAATTCCCCGTGCGCCAAATTGATGACGCGCATCATGCCAAAAATCACCGCCAACCCTGCTGAAATAATCACTAGGGTGGCGACGGCGTACAGGACCTGTACGGAAACAATGAGTGCCAGATCCATGTACGCCTTCTCTCTTTCAATCTATCAAACAAGCAACCGTGCTTAAACCTTGATCACGTACTGCTGGTTGTCAGCAGGGTTCTTCTTGAGGTTACACACAGCGCTGGTGTCCGATGGTGCTTGCTGTGAGAACGTTTGCAGAATGTCGAGCTTTTTGTTT
>JAIXYA010000120.1 GCA_027490485.1 Comamonadaceae bacterium | reverse complement strand
CGACCAGCGCTTTCAATCATGGGGCCAATCGACACCGTCACCGTACCAGGGTATTTGATCAAGGCCTTGCGTGGCCAACAACGTGCTGAATTGACTGCGATGGGAATGACTGGCACACCGGTTTCAATCGCCAAACGCGCACCACCTGCTTTGTAGCTTCCCGCTTGACCACGTTCTATGCGTGTCCCCTCGGGAAACATGATCACCCAAATGCCTCGTCCCAATAAATCACGCCCTTGGGACACAACTTTTTGAAATGCTTGGCTGCGCAATTTGCGGTCGATGTGAATCATGTCCAAGCGCCCTATGCCCCAACCGAAAAATGGGACATAAAGCAATTCTTTTTTGAAAACATAGGCCAAGTCACTGGGCATGATGACGGGCATCAAAAAAGTTTCATAGGTGGACTGGTGCTTCACCAACAAGATGACTGGTTGTCCAGCTGCGGGCAAATGTTCAATGCCGCGCACTTCATAGCGAATCCCCAAAATGTATTTGGCGCCCCCAATGGCCAGCGACAAAAAAAACACAGCCATGCGGTACAAGCGGTGGCTGTTCACCTGCAAAGCTGCAGCGGTCAGCATGGCAAACGCCACCGGGATGACGGTGACCAACATCCACAGCATGTGCAGCAATGAGCGAAGCAAGGCCATCAAGACGACCCGGCCGTTGCGTAGTTTGAATTTTTTGCCACAGCATGTGTCAGCATCCAGTCGGCGAAGGCGGCCAAATCGGTATGAATGCGTGTTTGCGAAGGGAATGTGTCTGGCAAGGCTTGTCCCACAAACTGCTCGCCCTTGCCGGTCAACACCAAATGTGGGATGCAACCGCTGGCCGAAGCGGCTTGTGCATCACGCAAGGAGTCGCCCACCGCATGAACTTCCTTGAGGTCAACTCCAAAGCGGTCGCCAATTTGCTCGAACAACCCGGGCAGCGGTTTTCTGCATTGACAGTGTTCATCTGGCGTGTGGGGGCAGTAAAAAATCGCATCAACGCGGCCTCCCGCTTTGGCCAAGGCCTTGTTCATTTTGTCGTGCATCTGGTTCAGTGTGGCGACATCAAACAAGCCTCGCCCCAAACCTGATTGATTGGAGGCGATGACCACCCGCCATCCAGCATGGTTAAGTTTTGCAATGGCGTCGATCGCACCTGGCAGCGCCACCCATTCATCCGCGGACTTGATGTAATCATCGCTGTCATGGTTGACCGTGCCGTCTCTGTCCAAAATCACCAGTGGGGTGTGCATGGTTTTGCCTTGTCAGTTTGCCAAGCGCGATAAATCAGCGACGCGGTTCATGCTGTCGTGGAGTTGGTTCAAAAGACCCAAACGATTTCGACGGATGTTGTCGTCTGGGTCATTGACCATGACATCATTGAAAAATGCGTCGACCGGCTCTCGCAGTGCGGCCAAAGCCTTCAATGAATCGGTGTAATTTTTCTGAGCGTAGAAAGCATCGGCTTGCTTGACACTTTGCTCCATGGCCTGATGCAGATTTTTCTCTGCAGGCAGCGTCAGTTGAGCAGAGGAGAAATGGCCGGTGTCTTCTTTGGGAGCTTTTTTCAAAATATTGCCGATGCGTTTATTGGCAGCGGCCAAGGCTTCGGCTTGCGGCATGGCAGCGAAGGCTCTGACGGCCTCCATGCGGGCAGGCACATCGCCCAAACATTGGGGGTGCAAAGCGAGCACCGCGTCCACTTCAAATGCACTAAAGCCTTGGTCTTTCAGATTGACCGCGAAGCGATCCAGTATGAATTGGTAAAGCTCCGTCTTGGCTTTGTCCGCATCGATTGCACATTCTTTGGCCAGAATCCCCAAACCGCTTTCTAGCAAATGGTCTAGTTGCATAGTGTCAAAGGGGGAGCGCAGCAAGATGCGAATCACCCCTAGGGCTTGACGCCGCAAAGCGAAGGGGTCTTTGTCACCCGTGGGCAAATTACCAATGCCAAACATGCCGGTCAATGTCTCAAGCTTGTCAGCCAATGCAAGCAAGCACCCCACATCGCTGCGCGGCAAACTGTCGCCTGCAAAGCGGGGTTTGTAATGGTCTTCAATGGCCTGAGCCACTTGCTGAGAGTGGCCATCGTTCAAGGCGTAATAAGCGCCCATGGTGCCCTGCAACTCAGGAAACTCACCCACCATGTCGGTGAGCAAATCGGTTTTCGCCAACTGCGCGGCTGTCAAGGCTTCGGCTTGTTCTGCCGCTGTACTTAAAACCGTTGAGAGTTGTTGTACCAATGCGCTGACTCGCAACATGCGCTGTTGTTGCGTGCCGAGTTGGTTGTGATAAATCACTTTGGCCAAGCGTTCCAGTCTTGAAGCCAAGGTGTGTTGACGGTCTTGGTTGAAAAAGAACTGTGCATCGGCAAGCCTTGGTCGCACTACCCGCTCGTTGCCAGTGATGACAGCGCTGGGGTCAGATGGAGAGATGTTGCTCACTACCAAAAATTGATGTGTTAATTCGTTTTTGGCATTGAGGAGCGGAAAGTACTTTTGGTTGGCCTTCATGGTCAACACCAAGCACTCGGCTGGCACCTCTAAAAATGACTTTTCAAACTGGCACAGCAAGACATTGGGCTTTTCAACCAAGCCGGTTACTTCCATCAACAAGGCTTCATCTTGGATAGGCTTTAAACCTTCACCTGCAGCTAAAGCCACTTGAAGTAACTGCTGCTGTATCAGTGCTTTTCGTTTATCAAAGCT
>JAIXYA010000116.1 GCA_027490485.1 Comamonadaceae bacterium | reverse complement strand
TGGCGGCTGTGGACTACTTTGTGGGCTCCACCCAGCAGTTGGTGCAACTGCCCGAATTCTTGAAAGGCCGTACAGAGCTTTGGGATGGTGCTTTGGGCATGGGTCATTACCGCCTGGCCATCATCGCGGTGTGCGCCGTGTTGACCGTGGTCTTGCAATTGCTATTGGTGCGCACCCGCTTTGGCTCGCAGTTAAGAGCCGCCGTGGATAACCAGCGAGTGGCCGCGGGTTTGGGCATTGATGTGAACAAGGTGTTTTTGCTCACCTTTGCGGTGGGCTCTGGCTTAGCCGGTTTGGGCGGTGCTTTGGGTGCGGAGGTGTTGGGGCTGGACCCGATCTTTCCACTCAAGTTCATGATTTACTTTTTAATTGTGGTCGCCGTGGGTGGCACCTCTGGTCTGACCGGTCCTTTGCTGGCCGCATTGCTCTTGGGTATTGCGGATGTCGCAGGCAAGTACTACGTCCCTAAATTGGGTGCATTCATTGTGTACAGCTTGATGATTCTGATTTTGTTATGGCGACCCCAAGGCTTGTTTTCCAGGGGTGGCAAATGAACCGCATGGCGCTGAGCTTGTCGCTTGCTGCCAAGCTGCGGTGGTGGGAGTTTGCCTTGTGGGCTTGCTTGCTGTGCCTCCCTTTTTTGTTGCCTAGCCATGCATTGCTGATCAGTGAAATCACCGTCATTGCCCTGTTTGCCATGTCCTTGGATTTGATTCTGGGCTACAGCGGCATCGTGTCCTTGGGGCATGCTGCTTTTTTTGGCATGGGGGCTTACAGTGCGGCATTGTTTGCCAAGCACATCAACCCCGACCCCTTGCTGGGGCTGGCAATTGCAACTGCGGTCACAGCCTTGTTGGGTGCGTTTTGCAGCTTGGGTATTTTGCGCGGTTCTGACCTCACAATGTTGATGGTCACGCTTGGCGTGGCTTTGATCCTGCAAGAGTTGGCCAACAAACTGGACTTCATCACTGGTGGTGCAGACGGTTTGCAAGGCGTGGTCATGGGACCGGTACTAGGTTATTTTGAGTTTGACTTGGTGGGTCAGACCGCAGCTTGGTACACCTTAGGCATCACTTTGGGGGTCTTTGTGTTGTTGCGCCAAGTGGTGGTTTCTCCTTTTGGTTTTAGCTTGCAGGCCATTCGCGACAACGCACTTCGCGCCCAAGCCATAGGCATCCCAGTCCATGCCCGTTTGATCTCGGTCTACACCTTGGCCGCGGCCTTGGCAGGTATGGCAGGGGGCTTGCAAGCTCAAACCACCGGCTTTGCTTCATTGGATGTGTTTGGTTTTGACCGTTCAGCTGACGTGCTCTTGATGCTGGTCATTGGTGGCACGGGGTGGCTGTGGGGCGGCATCGTTGGGGCTGTGGTGTTCAAGAGTTTGCACAGTGTCATCTCGGCGTGGACACCCCAGTACTGGACATTTTGGCTGGGGCTGTTCTTGGTTTTGCTGATGTTGGTGGGGCGTGAACGCCTGATTCGCCCATGGACCTGGGGGCGTCGCGCATGAGTGCCGACATCGTCCTGTCCTGTGAAGGGTTGGTGAAACGCTTTGGCGGCATCACCGCCACTGACAACGTCAGCTTGCAGCTGCTGCGCGGGGCTCGTCATGCGCTCATTGGTCCCAATGGGGCGGGCAAAACCACGCTCATCAATTTGCTCACCGGCGTTCTAGAACCCACGGCAGGCCGAATTCATTTGCTGGGCGAGGACATCAGTGGGTTGGCACCGCATCAGCGTGTGCGTCGTGGTTTGGTGCGTACATTTCAAATCAACCAACTGTTTGACGGGCTCACACCTTTGCAAACTTTGGCCATGACGGTCTCGCAACATCTAGGGATGGGTGCAGCAGCGCTGCGACCGCTGGGGCATGACCCACGTGTTGCTGAGCGTTGTGAGAATTTGCTAAGCCAGTTCCATCTGCTTGAAGTCATGGACCAACCCACGCAGCAACTCGCCTATGGCAAACGACGTTTGCTTGAAATGGCGATTGCCTTGGCTTGTGAGCCCAGTGTGTTGTTGTTGGATGAGCCGGTCGCAGGTGTGCCTGCGGGGGAACGTGAAGAACTTTTGCGCACCGTGGCCGCCTTGCCTGCAGATGTGAGTGTCTTGCTGATTGAGCATGACATGGACTTGGTGTTCAGCTTCGCCAACAGCATGACGGTCATGGTCAATGGTGCTGTGCTGACAGAGGGCACACCTGCAGAGATGGCGGCAGACACCCGAGTGCGAGAGGTTTACTTGGGCCATGGGGGCAGCCATGGCTGAGTTGCTGCATATTGAGAACTTGAGCGCCGGTTATGGCGAAGCGGTCATCTTGCATGGCATTGGTTTGTCGTTGGCCCAAGGCGAAACCCTGGCGCTCTTGGGGCGCAATGGCACCGGCAAAACCACCTTGATGAACACCATCGCAGGTGCCACGCGTCAGCACGCAGGCCGCATTCGTTTGGATGGTGTGAACCTGCACCGTTTGCCCTCGCACCAACGCGCTGCTGCTGGTGTGGGTTGGGTGCCGCAAGAACGCGATATTTTCAAATCGCTCACCGTGCTGGAAAACCTGACAGCCGTGGCCAGACCAGGTGCTTGGACGCCAGAGCGGGTGTTCGGTTTGTTCCCACGTTTGGCCGAGCGCAAAAGCAATATGGGCAATCAACTCTCTGGCGGAGAGCAGCAAATGTTGGCCGTTGGTCGGGCCTTGGTGCTGAACCCCAAACTGCTTTTGTTGGATGAACCTTTGGAGGGCTTGGCCCCCATCATCGTCGAGGAGTTGTTGCAGGCCATTTCTCGCATCACCCGTGATGAAGGTCTGTCAGCCATCATCGTCGAACAGCATCCTCAAGCCATTTTGGCCATCAGCCACCAAGCCGTGGTGCTGGACCAAGGACGTGTTATTCACAGTGGTAAAGCCGCAGATTTACAAGCGCAGCCAGAGTTGCTTGACAGCTTGTTGGGCATTGCGGGCCCTAAGGATTAACTTCATGGACATATTGTTTTCCCATCCTTATCTGGTTTGCACTGTGGCGGCACTCATGGGTTTGCAATTAGGCAGCTTTCTCAATGTGGTGGTGTGGCGTTTGCCGTTGATGATGCAGCGTCAATGGGAGGCTGAATGCGCTGAACTGCAAGGGGCCATCAGCGAGCCAGCACAGGAGACCTTCAATTTATCTACACCTGGCTCGCATTGCCCTGCTTGCAAAACACCTTTGCGTGCAGCAGACCTGGTACCGGTGTTGAGTTACCTCTGGCTCAAAGGCAAGTGTGCTCACTGTGGTGTGGCGGTGTCTGTGCGCTACCCTTTGGTGGAGTTGGCTGTAGCCTTGCTTTGGGGCTTTTGTGCATGGCGTTGGGGCTTTTCTGTCGAGGCATTGGCCTGGGCTGGTTTTGGCAGTGTGCTGGTGACTTTGGCTTTGATTGACGCTGACACCATGTTGCTGCCCGACAGTTTGACCTTGCCATTGTTGTGGGCAGGTATCTTGTGCGCATCTTTTGGAATGATTCAACTTCCTCTTTTGCAAAGCGTGTGGGGTGTTGCCGCTGGTTATGGCGTGCTGTGGGCGGTGCAAGCTGTTTTTAAACTCATCACAGGCAAACAGGGCATGGGTGAGGGTGACTACAAACTGTTGGCAGCCTTGGGTGCTTGGCTGGGGTGGATGGTTTTGCCCATGGTGGTGTTGATCGCCTCTTTGCTTGGCGTGGTCGTGGCTTTGGGGATGCGTTGGCAGGGAAGTCTGAAAGCCGGTGAGCCTTTGCCGTTTGGCCCGTATTTGGTTCTGGCAGGTTTGGTGTGTGCTGCGGTGGATTTGCACAGCGGTTTGTATTCTTTTTAAACTTCTTGTTGTTATGAACCCTTTGCACCAACCCCCTGTCGCCGTTCCCTGCATGTACATGCGAGGAGGAACTTCCAAAGGACCCTTTTTCAACGAAGCCGATTTGCCCAGCGACAAAGCCACGCGTGACCGTGTGCTGTTATCCATCATGGGTTCACCCGACAAACGGCAAATCGATGGACTCGGTGGCGCACACCCGCTCACCAGCAAGGTAGGCATCGTGCGACCCAGCACCGTACCCGGTGTGGACTTGGATTTTTTATTCGCCCAGTTGCAACCCGACAAAGACACGGTGGACACCACGCCCAACTGCGGCAATATGCTGGCCGCTGTGGTGCCTTTTGCCCTCAGTTCTGGCATGGTGCATGCCACGGCAGACAGCACCACCTTGCGGGTGCTCACCTTGAACACCGACATGCAATGTGACATCACGGTGCAAACACCTTTGGGTTCTGATGGCCAACGCTTTGTGGCCGACACAGGCGATGCTCGCATTGACGGTGCACCTGGCACTTCAGCGCCTATCACCATCAATTTTTTGGACACTGCGGGCTCGGTATGCAGTGGCTTGTTGCCCACGGGCCAGGTGAAAGACCGTGTGCGAGTGTTGCCAACAGACACCTTGCAAGGCTTTGAGCCTTTTGACATCGACGTGACTTGCATTGACAACGGCATGCCCTTGGTGCTGTTCAAAGCCTCGGACATGGGGCGCACGGGCTATGAATCGGTGGATGCGATGAATGCCGACACCGAACTCAAAACCCGCATCGAGGCTTTGCGATTGCAGGTGTCGCTGTTGATGGGCTTGGGCGATGTCAGCACCAAAAACTACCCCAAGATGACCTTGATCGCGCCACCCGTGAAGGGTGGCGCCTTGACCACCCGCAGCTTCATCCCGCACGTCTGCCACGACGCGATTGGCGTGTTGGCCGCGGTGACTGTGGGCACCGCTTGCGTCTTGCAAGGCTCGGTGTGCGAAGGCGTGGCGGTCATGCAGCCCGGCGAACACCAGGCTTTGTCGGTGGAACACCCCACTGGCGAGTTCAGCGTGGCTTTGCAAACCCGCGCAGCCCCCGAGCTGCCGGGTGGTCACGAGGTGACCCAAGCCGCCTTGCTGCGCACAGCCAGGCTCATCATGCGCGGCGAGGCCATGGCGCCTGCACACATTTGGAATTCAGGAGAGACCCCATGAGTTTGATCATCGACTGCCACGGCCACTACACCACGGCCCCCAAGGCCTTGGAAGATTGGCGCAACCAACAAATTGCAGGCATCAAAGACCCTTCGGTTATGCCTAAAGCAGCTGACTTGCAGATCAGCGACGACGATTTGCGCCACAGCATCGAGACCAATCAACTGAAGTTGATGAATGAGCGGGGCAGTGACATCACCTTGTTTTCGCCACGCGCTTCTTTCATGGCCCACCACATTGGCGACTTCCATGTTTCCAGCACCTGGGCAGCGATTTGCAATGAACTCTGTTACCGGGTGTCCACCTTGTTTCCCGATCATTTTGTGCCGGTGGCCATGCTGCCGCAGTCACCCGGTGTCGATCCGGCCACCTGCATTCCCGAGCTTGAAAAATGCGTCAAGGAATACGGCGCGGTAGGCATCAACCTGAACCCCGACCCCTCAGGCGGACATTGGACCTCACCACCTCTGAGTGACCGCCATTGGTACCCCATCTACGAAAAAATGGTGGAGCATGACTTGCCCGCCATGATCCATGTGTCAACCAGTTGCAACGCTTGTTTCCACACGACTGGTGCGCATTATTTGAACGCGGACACCACCGCCTTCATGCAGTGTTTGACCAGCGATTTGTTCAAAGACTTTCCCACCCTGAAGTTCCTCATTCCTCACGGTGGTGGAGCCGTGCCCTACCACTGGGGGCGTTTCAGAGGTTTGGCGCAAGAACTCAAAAAGCCTTTGTTGGAAGAGCATTTGCTCAACAATATTTTCTTTGACACCTGTGTCTACCATCAGCCGGGCATCGACTTGCTGAACAAAGTCATCCCTGTGAAAAACGTGCTGTTCGCCTCCGAGATGATTGGCGCGGTGCGTGGTATTGACCCGCAAACCGGCCACTATTACGACGACACCAAACGCTATATCCAAGCCAGCACCTTGCTGAGCGACGACGACCGCCACCAGATTTACGAAGCCAATGTGCGCCGCGTGTTCCCACGTTTAGACGCACGTTTGAAACAAAAAGGACTCTGACATGCATTACCCCTTGGGCACAGTGAAACGC